>CAZMVS010000272.1:0-3039 GCA_964569525.1 uncultured Planctomycetales bacterium | reverse complement strand
TGGAGGTGTTGCGTATCCTCGCACACCCTCATCGTTTAGCCATTTGCGAGCTTCTTTTAAATCAGCGGATATCAGTAGGGGAAATTGCTGAACAATTGAACCTGCCCAGCAATGCAGTCAGCCAGCACCTGAACGGCATGAGGGCATACGGCCTGGTAAAGCGTCATCGAGAAGGCAAGACTGTGTATTACCAGATTGTTGACCCGCGGCCTTCGTGGCTACTGGAGTGTATACGCAGGTACCCTCCTGAAAAATCCGGCAAAATATGAATAACTTGATGCTGTCGATCTGTTTTATTGACATGGTCAAAAGGCAGAACATTCTCAGCAATGTACGTGTAAAATCCAAAATGGATAGTTCACGTTAAGATTGATTAGAAATCTTTTTTCAAAGGTAAGTATTCTGTTTAAATATTTGGTCACTGAAAGAGGAAATAGTATGTCTTCACCAAGGATTTTGATCGTAGGCGGAGTTGCCGCCGGCGCCAGCGCCGCCACCCGAGCACGTCGAACCAATGAACATGCGGAAATTGTCATTTTCGAAAGAGGTTTATATCCTTCTTTCGCCAATTGCGGCCTGCCTTACCATATTGGTGGTCAGATTGAAGATCGTTCAAAACTTCTCATATCAACACCTGAGAAATTCAAAAATATGTTCAACATCGATGTCCGAGTCAAACATGATGTGACTCACGTTGATCGAAAAACCAAACAGATTGAGGTTGTAAATCTCGAGACAAACGAGAAAAGCACCGAGCATTATGACAAACTCATATTAGCACCGGGCGCAGCTCCAATTGTTCCTCCCTGGGATGGAACAGACTGCGAAAATGTTTTTACACTCCGCGATGTCCCCGACATGGACAAAATCAAATCCTTAGTGGATGAGGGTAAAGTAAAGAAGGCTGTCGTTATAGGAGCAGGTTATATCGGCCTGGAAATGGTGGAAGCATTCAGCGAGCGGGAGCTCAAGGTCACCCTGGTAGAAAAACTGCCGCAAGTTTTACCGTTGCTTGATGTAGAAATGTCGCGCCGACTGGCAGACGTTCTCATCTCCAAAGGGGTGGAGCTACAATTAAACGCCACGGTCGAAAACCTTATTAAAGAGGGAAATAAAGTCAAAAGTGTACGATTAGCCGACGGGCAGGAACTCTCGACAGACTTGGTATTGATCAGTATCGGCGTTCGGCAGGAAACCAAGTTAGCCTCCGATGCGGGCCTGAAAATCGGTTCATCCGGTGCAATTGCGGTTAATGAATATATGCAAACGAATGATCCGGATATTTATGCGGCAGGGGACGCAGCGGAAGTCATTCACGCGGTCACCGGCAAGCCGATGAACATTCCCCTGGCAGGGCCGGCTAATCGAAATGGTCGGCTGGCCGGTCAGCATGCCGCTACCGGAAGTGCTGCGTCGGCCACCCCGGTCGCAGGTACAGCAGCCGTCGGTTTCTTCGGAACCACGTCAGCCTGTACCGGTCTGACCGCCAGGATGGCTGAAGAGGCAAATATCCCCTACGAAGTCTCGTATGCACTGCGGGAACATCATGCCGGCTACTATCCCGGGGCCGAACAAATGGTGCTCAAGCTCGTTTACAATCCCCAGGACGGCAGAGTGCTGGGCGCCCAGGCTGTCGGCGGGGCCGGCGTGGACAAGCGTATCGACGTAATTGCAACAGTGATTCATTTTAAGGGCACGGTGGATGACCTGGCGGGATTAGACTTGGCATACGCCCCGCAATACGGATCTGCCAAGGATCCCGTACACATTGCCGCTTTCGTAGCCCGCAACCAGATGGACGGCCTGTTACAACAGATTCCTCCAGGCGGCCAACCGAAAGGTGTTTTAGTGGATGTTCGCCCGTCGGCTGATCATGCTGCAGGTTCTTTGATGGGTGCAAAAAACATTCCCTTGGCCCAACTGCGCCAACGGATGTCTGAATTGGACAAGGATAAGCCGGTGACGGTGCATTGCCTGCTTGGGCAAACCAGTTATCTCGCGGCGCGCATTTTGATGCAGTCCGGCTTCGATAATGTCTGGAACCTGGCAGGCGGATACACGCTGAACAAACCGGGCGAATACTACGACGTTGATCAGTATTCGGTTTAAGGTCATATTTCGCTCGGTTAAGTCGTCCTAATCCCGCTAATACATGATTCTCATGGGAATCATGTTGGGCCAAATTCCATAAGTATTTTGGCTTTTAGCATCAAAAGTGACGTTACTTCTAAACAAAACGTATAACGTTGTCATTCTTTTTAGAAAAACGTTTGCGTCGAGGATATTTCAATTACCAACACCGATTTTAAACCATGGGTTTTTGTTGAATTAGATATTATTGTGACAATGTAAACGGCGGCAATACTCGTTAAATGGAAGGCCAAGCAAACAATATAACAATCGCCACTCTTGAGGCAGCAACATTCCAATATGTCATAAATATATGTTGGACTTCTATGTTTTTTATTGCACCATATCCAGGTAGTAGTAGAATAATCGCGTACAAATGTCACTAATTTATTCGAGATTCTCGTCACCTCACTGAGCTGAACATAAACAAGGAGACCGCCATGCTACGCTCACGGTTTAATTTTGTATTGTTGATGTTTCTTGTATCTTCAATTTTCCTTCAAGGTCAGAGATGTGCGCCGGTTATTGATCCAGACTCAGAAAATAACGAAGAGGTCAATTGCGTAGAGCTCTCCGGCACAATAAGCGAAGATACAACCCTTGATAAGGAATGCTATGAGGTAATTGGAGATCTTACTGTCGGCTCCGGGGCAACATTGATTATTAACCAGGGAACCACGTTGCGCTTTGCCGAAGGGATTGGAATGATCGTAGGTCCAGGTGGATGTTTGCAAGCCATCGGTACAGCAGATAACCCCATTGTGCTGACCGGCGTCGAACAAACACGCGGATATTGGAACGGTCTTCGCATTTATGATTTTGATGCGGAAGACAACAGTGAACTTAACAATCAACTTACCTATGTAACAATTGAATACGGGGGCAGCGACTATGACGCCAATCTTTGCG
>CAZMVS010000271.1:0-4525 GCA_964569525.1 uncultured Planctomycetales bacterium | reverse complement strand
CGAGCCATCCAATTCATGCCCTGCCCGGTAAAACCCAGTAGATCAAAAAAGACCGCCCCCGCCACAATCAATATCCCGGTAGTGCCTAAAACAACTCGGGTATTGAGACTCCATGCGCTTCTCTTTGATTGCCTGTTTCCCAAATGCCCAATGCGTTGTAAAAATTCCAACAACACACCGTATCCAAGCCCGCCAAGGACAATCAGTACCGCCAGGATGGAAATGAAACTCGGATGACGACTCATGCTCACCAAGCTGTCGCTGAAAGTGGAAAAACCGGCATTACAAAAGCCCGAAATAGCGTGAAAAATGGCAATATAAGGGGCCTGTTGAGCGGGGATATCCGCCGGCATGACTGCCCAGAGCAAAAAGGCCCCCAATCCTTCGATGCTAAAAGTCAACACAATCAACCACTTGAGGTTCCGGCGGAACCTGGTGGCGGCGCCCTCCTGGTAGAACATGTCATGCAAGACAGCCTGAGAGCGGAAGGAAAGCTTGCGCCCCGTCAATTGAAAAACAAAGGCCCCGAACGTCATGATCCCCAATCCGCCGAGTTGGATCAGCACCAAAATGACCAGTTGCCCAAACAGGTTGTAATCCTTGCCCGTATCCAGCACGACAAGCCCGGTCACACACACTGCGGAAGTGGCCGTAAAAAGTGCATTTACCAGCCGTACCGGTACCGTGTGGGCTTCCGGGTGCGCGTGACTGTAGGGTAAGAATAGCAGGATCGTGCCCAGCAGGATCAGCCCGCCAAAGGAGGCGACCAGAAAGCTTTGCGGCCGACCCAAAGCCCGGGTATAAAGTTTCGTCGAGCGGGAAATCGCCATACGTACGAATCCATTTCAGCTAGTGTTCTACTTTGATTATCGGGCTACTGATAACATGACTGAAAGGATTTTGCCAGTAAGCGAATCGGACGGCACTGACGGATTGTCACTTTCCGCCTGGCAAGGAGGTAGAATCTAAAAACACAGTACTTCCTATTATGGGGCAAGGAATACGATAAGCTTTAAACTTCATTGTGTAGAATTATTGCTCTTCCGTTTCAGGCGGCCCGACTACCTTGGCCCTTTGAATAATAATATCTTCCACGGGGACATTTTTCAGTTGCGTCCCGGTTGCCTCGTCCTCGATATTCTGGGTCTCCACTTGGGACATGGCGGTGACCACGTCCATGCCCTGGACCACCTCGCCAAAGACCGTGTACCCGCCGTCCGTTTCGTCCAGGGTCTCAGAATTGTCTCCAACGTTGAAATAGAACTGGGCCTGGGCCGAATCCGGATCACCGCCTTGTTTGGTCATCCCCACAGTGCCGGCCACATTGCTGCGCTCCGGGCTGAACTCGTTGGGAATTGGATCATAGATTGGACGCCTCAGCAAAAAGCCGGGTTCGTATTGCCCTCCCTGAACCAGCAGATTGCGTTGAACCCGGTGAAAGAGTGTGTAGCTGTAGAAACCGGCATCCACGTATTTGAGATAGTTTATCGTGGTAATCGGCGTTTCGTCTTCATAGACGTCGATCACGATGTCTCCCATGGTGGTGGTCAATTGCACGTGGGCGTCCTCGACGACCGTGAGGGTAAGGGTATCACTGTCCGTTCCACCTTGGCCGTCATCAACGGTGGCTTCTACGGTCATGCTTTCCGCCCCTTCCGGAAAGATAAAATACGCTGAATGACTGTCCGCATCTTCGATTTCCACCTCCGGCCCATCAACTTGCCGCCAGGAATAACTGAGTTCGTCTTCATCAGGGTCAGTGCTGGCACCGGCGTAAAGATGAACGGTCATACCGGGGATCACATTGCGGTCCGGCCCGACGTCAGCGGTCGGTGCCTGGTTGTCTTCGTCGTCCCCGTCATCATCGCCATCGCCATCGTCGTCGCCGTCGTCATCGTCCCCATCATCATCGTCGTCGCCGTCGTCATCCCCGTCGTCATCATTGCCGTCATCGTCATCATTCCCTGAAGGCATGTCAGAACCGGCGTAAACGTTTTCGATGATCACATCCTCAACGGGGATGTTTGCTAATTCCTCGCCCAGAGATTCGGTCTCCATCTGACTGATTTCAGTAACGACCTCCAGACCCTCGATTACCCTGCCGATGACCGTAACATCACCCACTTGGCCGTTCTCTGCGTCATAATCAAAAGTCGAGTTGTGCGTCAGGTGGATGTAAAAAAACGGTTGGCCGCTTTCCTCGCCGGGAGGACAGCTTAAAGCCACCATGCCTCGCTTAT
Organism: uncultured Planctomycetales bacterium; assembly: GCA_964569525.1. Lineage (GTDB taxonomy): Bacteria > Planctomycetota > Phycisphaerae > UBA1845 > PWPN01 > JAAYCU01. Next base: position 2,285 of record CAZMVS010000271.1, on the reverse strand, counting down.
TGGTCAGCCCGTTGGCCGATTCATTGGCCAAGGTTTTGCTTTCCATTACTTCCAGCTCGGGTGTGTACATCCCACCGGCAACGCCCAGTCCGTCGTGGACTTCATGGATAATGGAACCGTTGTAATAGCCTTCATCAACGTAGCGTAAAAAATTGCTGACCGACTGAGGAGACTGGTTTTTGAACAGTTCAATAACGATGGTTCCCTTGTTGGTTTCCATGGTAATCCACGGATCAGGCTCATAAACATTGGGATCGCCGCCGATCGAGTCGGCAGGGATACATTGCTGACCCAACACAAAAACCGAAAGGATTGCTAGTATCGTTACTTGCAAAAAGCGCCAAAACATAGATGCTCCGCTTTATTGAAGAGGCCCTCAAAGTTTATCGAGGGATTATTCGTTGTCGACTTCCACTACCTCGATCTCGAACCACAACGTGGAATTGGCCGGTATGTCACCATTAGGCAATGGCCCGTATCCCAGCTCCGGTGGAATAATCAGAATCCGTTTGCCGCCGGCTCGCATGTCGTATTGCCCGAGCCCCTCCTGCCAGCCATCGATCAGACCTGAGAGCGAAAAAGTCCGCGGATCGCCGCCTTCCGTGGTATCGAAAACATCTCCATTTTCGTCCTCCAGGCGGCCGGTATAGTAAACAGTTACTTCTGAATCCGTGGTCACCAGATCGCCGCTACCTTCCACCACATCTTTATATTGCAGGCCGCTGTCGGTCGTGATAAATCCTTCCTCATCCGTTTGATCATCGTCGTCATCTTCCCCCTCATTGGTATCGTCCCCGGTATCGTCGTCGTCCCCATTCTGATCGTCGTTTTCATCGCCGGTGTCGTCTTCGTCCTCTTCCGGCTCATCCGTTGGCGGAACATACGGAGCGTCACTGGTGCCGTTATAGATTCGTCGGACGGGAACTTCTCTTTTTGGGGCATAGGCCAGGCCGAAACCCCGGTGTTCCGTTTTCAAACCCCCGATAGCGTCCACCGAAGCCATCCCCTCCACCACGTCTCCGATAACGGTGAATGAAGCCAAGTACCCATTGTCTGACGCATAATCCATTTGCGGATTGTCTGTCAGGTTGATATGCAAAACGGGAATCGCCTCCGTCTGTCCTACCGGAGTACACAAACTTACCGTCCCTCGCAAATTGTGCAATCCATTGTCTGATTCGTTAGTTACTGGTCGGGGGGATTTTTCCAGGTAGTCCTGGTTATACCGACCGGCGGCAATCCAGGCACCAGCCAGAACTTCATGAAAAAGCGTATCGTCGTAATAACCTGCCTGGACGTATTCGATAAACTGCCGACCGGCCAAGGGGGCATCTTCCAAATCCACCTCAATGGTAATACGCCCTTTGCGCGTCTCTATAGTTACCATAGGATTGAGGTTGGCATTGCCGGGATTGTCCTCCGGATCGGAGGCTCCGTCAGGAATACACTGTTGGCCCATGGCCAAAGCGCAAGTTAGGCAAAGAAAAACTATTCGTCGCAAACTAGTACTCCTGTATAAACCCTGAACTGTTCGGTTGCTCGATCGGCCGGTTTATATTCGTTATTATAAAAAACAGGTGCATGGGAACCAAACGGAAACACAAAATAAAGCCTTTTCTGACCGTAAAGGGCGTAAGTCGGGGCTTTTTATGGTTGCATAAAGGATATTACGGTTCAAATTATAGGATGTTCATATGTGCTACACCGCTTACATAGGCTTGGGCTCCAATCTAGGGGATCGGCAGGCCAATATCACAGCTGCCGCCCAGGCCCTTGGGCAGCACCCCGAAATCTTGCGATTGCGGATTTCCTCCCTGCTGGAAACCGAGCCTGTAGGCGGTCCGCCCGGTCAAGAACCCTTTCTCAATGCCGCCGCTCGGTTGGAGACGACCCTGGACGCCGAAAACCTGCTCTCGGAATTGCTCCGTATCGAGCATGATCTAGGCCGAGTTCGCCGCCAGCGTTGGGGACCGAGGACCATTGACCTGGACCTGCTGTTATTCGATCACGAGGTGATTGAAAAGCCCCATCTCCAAGTACCTCATCCCCGCATGCACCATCGTCAATTCGTGTTGGCACCCTTGGCGGAAGTCGGCCCGGAAGCTGTCCACCCCATCTTCCAAAAATCCGTACGCGATCTACTGGCTGATCTGCCGGAATAACCGTTCTTGATATTGATTTATCGCTTTAACAACCAAAGCAGATGACAAATACGACCGGTCAGGCTACTCATTCGTTTTCTTCAAACAGCTCGCCTTGCGTCGGATCCTGCGAAGAAGGGGGGA
>CAZMVS010000270.1:0-4606 GCA_964569525.1 uncultured Planctomycetales bacterium | reverse complement strand
CACGGATAAGCTGGTGGACTTGGTGCGTAAGGCGGGGGCTGCACGCGGTTTGTATGGAGCGAAGATTACAGGCGGGGGCAGCGGCGGCACGGTGGCGGTGCTCGGTCGGCGGGGCAGCATTTCAGCGGTGAAAGAGATTGCCGATGAGTACGCCCGGCAGACGGGACATCAGCCTTACATATTCGCCGGTTCGTCGCCGGGATCGGCGGCCTTTGGTTCGCTGCGGTTGGGAAAGAAACAGGAATAAAAAGGTAATTAGAGCTATTTTAGTTTGTGCACAGGTATTCTTAGCGGAGCGGTTTAAGATTTCTCCCTGCGATTAAAATGCTTAGCGCATTTTAATCTTCACTCGAAATGACACCCCTTTGACAGAAATGACAACATGTAGTTTCTGATTATAGTGAAGGCGGGTAAAAGAAAACTCCCGGTTCGGCGATTTGCCGGCCGGGAGTTTTTTGGTGGGTTGTTTTATGTACGCGTAAATTACTGGCTTTTGTAAACGAACTTGACGGCGTCGGCGAGGATGTTGCCGTTGGCCTTGTTGGTCAAGGTCACATTGCCGCTGGTGCCCTTGGCGAATTTGAAGGTGCCGAGCTTGTTCCAGGCCCCGGTGTTTTTGCGTTGGTTGACCATGACGGTCTTGGAGCCGCCGTCGTAGTTGACGGTGTAGGGGGCGTCGGTGGCATGATCGTAATGGGGGTCGGAGCCGTGCCATTGATACACTTCGTACATGCCGGCCTTGGGGATTTCGGGGGTCCAGACAGCCTTGGCGGTGACGGTGCTGGACATATAAGTCCATTTCAGGCCGCCTTTGAAGTCGGCACTGGTCCAGCCCATGCTCCAGTCGCCTTCGGTTTTGAAGCCGGGATCGCCGTCATCGACGATGATGGGGTCGATTTTTTTGGCAGCGGTTTTTTGCTGAGAAGCCTGGGCCATGCCTTTTTCAGAACCGGTCCCGTTTTCGCACCCCATCAAGCCGATCATGACGGAGAGGGCCAACATGGCAAACAATTTTTTCATCGTGTTACTCCTTTCATACTAATTGCATAATGGAAATTCATTTTACCTTTTTGTGAGCGGATGGCACCGGTGGGCAAGACCGCTCGATCTGAAATTATGTTTGTGACAGTGTAGAGGGCTTTGCGGGCTCTTGCAAGAAATAAACGCTTGGCAAATATGCGTCCGCTTAATGAATTTGAATTTTCGGCGGCTGGGCCATTTCCTGGTATTTCTGCTCGATCCGGGCCCGGGTGACGTCGGGATCGTCCGTAATAAAAAACCGGTAGCGGACGGAAAGCGGATTGTCCTCGGTTAGTTTCCAGGGGAAATATTCGCCGAAGCGGCCGTATTTGCGTTCGGAAAACGTGGCGTCGCCGGGATTGGCGGGATCGCTCATGTAGGCCACGGTGTATTGTTGGTCGCCGAGTTTGTATTGCATGGCGTTCCAGGGCAGGTCGCGGTGTTCAGGGGTGTTGATCTGTTCGTTGGCGGGCAGGTGGGCCCATTTTTGTGGGCGAAGAAAGCGGGTGGCGTCGGCGTTTTCCGAGACTTCGTTGGCGGCGCGGAAGTGCAGGCCGGCGTGTTGCCGATCACCGGAGAGATCCACCGACCACTTGGTGGGGCGAAGGGTGGTGATGACTTCGATGAGTAATTGTCCCTCGGGTTGGCGGAAGGCGATGACGCGTCTGGTTTCCTTGACGAAGGTGCGCCCCTGTTTGTCGACCCAGGCGATGAGCACTTCGTGGCCGCCCATGACGGGGCCTGTCCATTCGCGAAGCACATCGAGGTGTTGCAGATGTTCGCCATCATTGGACCACCAGATATTGCACTCGGTGTTGTCGAATCGGCACTTGCTATAGCCGAAGAAAATTCCCTGGTGATGTTCGCCGTTGCCGCCGACGCCCTTGTTGATGATTCGGCTGCCGTCGGGAGAAAAGGCCTGATGGAAGGCTTTTTTGGTGGCCTTGATGTCTTGGGGATTAAAGGGGGTATGCACGTAGCGGAGCACCGGCCGATCACCATACAGAAGGTCCATGCTTTTACGTTTTCCGCGTGAGCTGTTTTTCCAGCGGAAACACGGTTGAGATTTGCAATTGGTATCCTGTGATCCGAATTGAATGGTATATTCGCCGGTAGTGTTTTTATCGAGGTGGGGCAAAATCCAATGGATGCGAGAAGTTTTGGGGTTTACGTGTTCAACCTGGGCGGTCAGGATTTTGTCTTTCTGAAGGGCGTAAACTTTGTTCATGGCCTGGGTTCGCGATAACTGGGCATCGACGGAAAGTGGAGTATCGTTTCGTTCGTATTGGCCGGCGTCAACGGTCAAGTTAATTTCATTTGTTGCGCAGCCAACGAGTCCTAATGCCATGAATAATATTAAGGCTTGGCATGATGCGATGAATTTTTTCACGATTGAGCTCCGATGTTAAATAATCGATTGTTGAATACCATTTGGTTTGAGTTTATTGCTTTTCGGGTTTGGAAAAGCCCGGGTCCTCATTCAGCGAGCGGGTTTCGGGCAGCAAGGTGCGGAAGTAATGCCAGGCCACGCCGGGTTCCCCGTCAGGGCGAATGAGGTAAAACCCACGAACCTCATCGTTGGTGGGGCGCTTATTTTTAACCAAGGCCTCGTTGTCAAGGACTTCCCAATAAATGACGTAAGGACAGCCCCAGGAGATGGCAACGTCCACCACGGTACGGAGCACGTTCATTTGTTTGGCGGGGCTGACGTCGGGGTCTTTTTCCGTTTTTACCTGTGGCCAGCCGAACTCGCCGACGTACACGTTTTTGCTGCCGAAAGCTTTGCTGTCCGGGGCTTTTTCGGCGATGTAATCGAGCGATTTGCGGAAAAGCTTCCGGCCTTTAGCGGGATCGTTGAGGGAAGCTCGGATGGAATCATACGATGAATAGGAATAAAGATCGCATTGGGTATGAGGCAGGACGTCGTTGGTTACGCTGGGGCGGCCTTGAAGCGAGATATCCACGCGATTGACTTCGAGGGCGTGGTACACCTTGACGTCGGTGTTTTTGATTTCCCGGCGGGCCTGGTTGACGCCTTTTTGGCGGGCGTTGGCCCAGCGGATCATGCCTTGGATGGCGCCTTGGCCGGGATCGCCTTCGGGTTTGAGCGTGAAATTATGTCGTAGGGCCCAGTCGCCTTCCCAGTTTTGCAAGACGAAGCGTTTACCTGTGCCGCGATACTTTTTCAGAAAGTATTTGCTCAACTCGTAAAATTCACGGGTGACCGTTTTTAGATCCTGCTCGGAATAATCAGCAAATTGTCGTTCGCCGCCGTCAGCTATGGTGGAATACGTGGTCAGGACGATGGTGCTGAACGGTTTTTCAAACACGTCACGGTAATAAGGGTGGTCGGCCATTTCCACCAAGCTGTCGAAATGGTCCGGCCAATCGCTGTTAAAACGGTAATAGTTTTTGGGCTTGGTCAGGTAGCCTTTGAAAACGCGCATGCCGGCATCGAGGATGATTTGGGCACCTTCATTAAGGTAATGCTCATCGGTGAAGTTGTAAGTGCCGGCAGTATGTGTGCAGCCGAGCCGATGTTGCAGCGGCCAATTGGTGTGATGGCCTTTGGGAGGAAGGTTCGGATCCTGATCCTTGGCCAAGGCGGGCGCGGCCGAAAAACTCACCAAAAGTACTGACACGATCGTGATGTTGTTCATGACGAATGAAAATATGCGATTGATTCTCATTTGACAGGCTCCGTGTATGCGTTTGATAAACTCAAAGAGGGCAATATCATACCATCAGCCTGGCGATGGGTCGATGGTAAGAGGAGCGGTTTTTCGCCATGCAAGGGTTTATGGCGGAACAGCGGGAGGGGTGAGTGAAACTTTTTTTCAGCAGGAACTTCTAATCCAGGCAGTTCGGGTCGTAGGGCTGATTCGGACCGCTGAGGCACTGGATGAAGGCATTGGTATCGTCTTTATCGACGTCGCCGTCGGTATCAAAGTCGGCCTGTTCGCAGCCGGTGGGGTAAGAAATGTTGGTACCACTCAAACACAGTTGGAAAATCCCGAAATCGGATTGATCCACGTCGCCGTCGTCGTCAAAATCGGGGGGCAGATCAACGATTACTTCGTCCAAGCATGTTTCGTCCACGAGGATCCCGGGAGCGGTGGCGCATAATTCAAAACGGGCCCGGTCATATAAATCCACGTCGCCGTCGCTGTCCATATCCGCGCTGGTGCAATGGGGTGGAGTGGTTTGGCCTACTCCGGTCAGGCACTGTTGGAGGTGAGCGAAATCAGATTGGTCAACGTCTCCGTCAGCATCGAAGTCACCTGTATTCGGTTCATTGAATGAGAAAAGAGAAAGAACCTTATAGTGGTATTCGGTCCATTCCGATTCCAGGGAGATATTGGTGATGGCGATGGTGGCGTGGTTTTTGCCCCGGGTCAGCGCCGCAGGGATCATGAATTCGCTGTCCCGGTAAACGGGAGATTGCACGTTGCGGCTGCCGTCGGCGGTATTCCTGCCGGGCTCGAGCCAGACGCTGGCGGATTGACCGTCCACGGAGACCGTGGCCTTTTGTTGCGGGATGCCGTAATTCATTCGCCGCCGCAGCAACAGGCCGCTGTTGGCCGGA
>CAZMVS010000269.1:0-12887 GCA_964569525.1 uncultured Planctomycetales bacterium | reverse complement strand
CATGAGTTATTTAAATTATAATTATAAAAAACGCAAACCGGAAGCAAAAAATCCATGCCTTTGTTTAACGGTCGTCAGGATTGGTTAGGGTGCTCAATTCCAGGCGGTTTATGACAAGGTCCGAAGATGTACGCCAACTAGTGTAATAAGCCGATGAAAATGTGCCCAACAGGCTGGAGAACTGGCGTAAAAATTCCATCGGCTCAAGGTGTGGGGCGCTGAGGTTTGCGGTGGGCAGAGGGATGATAACTTGACGCTGTTTGTTGTCCCGAAGAATCTGCAATGTCAAATGCTCGCGATCCCGGCGGTTTTTGATCAGTTCATCAAGCGTTTCTCTCCCGTCATGCTCCTCGAGCCTTTGCTCTTCAACGCCCAGGACCCGATCGCCAAGCTGCAAATAAGCTTCCGCCGGTGTATTGAGCAAAATACGGGAGATTGCCAAGCCGGCTTCGGATTCGTCGGGCTGTTTTAAGATGATCCCCAATTGATCAAGAGAAAAACTGCGCTGCTGATGAAACCATCGCCACCAATCCGTCTGGAGCATTTCCGGATGATATCGCCTGATATACACAATCCAGGAATGGACCATGTTCCGCAAGGACTTCGGTTGGGCGGATAGCGCGGTTTCCAGATGCCAGTCTTGCTCCCGTAATTCGCCGACCCGGTCTTGCAGGGCATCGACTTTCAGGCAGTCAGTGCGTCCGTGACGGGCTTGTATGATCTGGCGGATCAGGTCGGCATGCGAAGCGATGATCATCATTTGCCCGTCGAATGACCAGCTAAATTGCATATTGGTCAACAGGGGATGTTCTGCCTGTGGCCCGAAGAGCACCCGCAGGGGAATGGAATTAATTCGTGTGCCCTGTTCGTCCATGATCTGGTGTTGTACTTTGACCGATTGATCTTTCGGGGCGGCCAATTGGCAAAGTTGTAGCACGTTGTTGGCCATTTTCTCCAGCACCCGCTCTACTGCCTGTGAATCATTGGTTTTGACCATTAAGCCGATGGTGGGAGCGACCACTGAGATGCCGGGTACGTCTGCTTCGGCAATGGGGCAGGCGATTTGTCCGACGACAAAGGCGCTGTTTCCGACCAGGTGCGAAAGGAACTCCTGTTCGATTTCCCATTCAGAAAGCTCCGTTGTTATTACTTCCAGGAAAAAACCAAACGGTTCGGGGATCGGCTTGGCGGTGAGTCTTACATATTCAGCTGAGTAATCGATACGTTTTGTCCAGGCCAACACCGCTGAATCGGGCAGTTGGTCCAAGGATTGAATCGATGGTTCGGCGGAAAAAGTGACGGGATAATCGGGGTTAACGCGGCGACAAGTGCTGATAGAAATTCCTTTTTCGGTGGCGGAGACGCCGACGGCTGCTGATGCCCAATCCGAACCCAGCACAGGCCACCATCCGGCGGTCGGCCGTTTCGAATTATCATTGTCCGAAGCAACGGGCTGGGCCATGTTTGCGTACGCGACGAGTTGACAATTGTGGGGCAGGCTTTTGACCTGGATTTGAAAATCCTCCCGCCCGCCCATGGCGTCTGTGTCGGAACCTTTCCATAATTCGAGTGTCCGGGCATAAAGGCCCGATGGGCCGGTGTTTTTTCCGATTATTACGAAGCGGCCATTGCAGGCCAACTCGTGGTCATTTCCCAGGCGGTAACGGCGAATCCGGATTTTGTTTACGCGTGGGATTCTGCGATCGACCAGAAGCACTTCCAGTTCTTGCGGCCGAATTGGTTCAGCCAACAGGATAGCGGTTCCCAGCGCGCTCCAACTGTCGGCGGCGAAACCTACCGGGCCGTTGAATAGAAGCTCTGCCGCCTGTGGATTTCTTAGGCCTATGCTTTGGACCAACTCATATCGCCAATTAAGAAAGTTGATTTGTGGGGAGGATTCTTGTTTATCGGAGTCCGATTGCTTGAGAGCATCGGCCTGAACCATCCAGTTGGCCAGCAGAGCGGAGGTTGTAGCCCCGGCCGGTGTGGTCAGCAATTTTTCGACTTCACGAATTTCCATGAACAGGCGGGCGTTTCCCGGAACCGCCTGAGCGAGCGAGGCAACCTTGGCAGGATCGGCACCCCAACAAGGCAGAGTGTTTGTCAGCAAACATATGCCTGCTAGAAGCCCCCCGAGCATGCTTCGTTGAAAAAAACGCAATGGATTGTTCTCAAGGTTGATGGTTTATTTTTTGCCAATTCGGCCACAAACATATTATCTTAAATCAGTCTGTCAGTTTATAAAATTAAGACCCGTCGATCGAAAAATGGTTTGCTTAGGATGGTTAAACAATCAGGGCATAAAAATGGCCGGGAGCTTGTCTGCTCGCCCGGCCATTCCTTTGTGATGGAGGTTCTTGTCTTTTTTGTAAGGCGCGATATATCGGTTCAGGGCCCTTATCGGTGCATTAAAGTGGGTTCTGATCTTCCTCCTGCGTTGCATCCTTGGATTCCAAGGCTGGTTTTTTCCACCACTCCAGGTAAGAAGTGGATTCTTTTTCAATTTCGTTGGAATCCGAAGCACTTTCCGCCCGATGAGTGCGCCATAGTTTGGCCAACCTACCGTTGGTATCGGAAAGCCCTTGCCCGAGCCAATGTTTCAACTCTTCAGCATTCACCACGGTATAGTCCACGGTCGAGCGGCTCTTCTCGATCAATGGTGCCAGCAGAGCGGAGACGAAATTGGCGGAGGGAGCCTCCGGTGTTTTCTCCAACTCTTCCATGGCTGCGGCACTCATTTTGGTGTGATTCTTGTCGATGAGAAATTCTCGCACGTCCTTGGGAGTAGCGGCAGTGTCGCCGGCCAAGGCTTTCTTTTTATTGGGATTTGCCTCAGGAGTCGTGGGCCAGGCCATCAAAACCGCCAGGGCCACACTGGCTGCCGCCGCCACGGGCCCACCGATGTAGAAAATCCTTCGGCGAAGGCGTTTCGGTCGGCTGGATTTTCGTCTCCCCAGTTGCTTTTGCCGGGCGGCCAACACGTTATCCGTAAACGAAGCGCTTAATTGCGGTTCGCTCTGATCCAAAGCGATTACATCTCTGCAAGCCTCTAACATTTCCAGCTCGTTCAGGCAGGAGGGGCAATTGAGGCAGTGAGCGTGCAGCTCGGCCTGCAAAGCAGGAGGTAACTTGCCGTCCAAGTAGCGATCAAACAGGTCTCTGGCATTCTGGCAGGTGATCATGATGCGGCATCTCTCAACGAAGGCAGTTGTGACCAGTCTTTGACCAGGCCGTGCAACGAATCTCGCAATCGTCCGCGAGCCCGATGCAAATGGCTTTTGACCGTGGCCATCGGCATATCCAATGACTGGGCAATATCCTCACAGCTCATTCCTTCTCGGTAAAATAACATAACCGCCGCTTTCTGCGGCGCGGTCAGCCGATCGACGGCTTCCCAGATTTTGCTCTTCAACAACCTTGCTTCTTCACTTTCCGCCAAGCGAACGGAAGCGTCCGGTTCATCCGACGGCATGGCCGTAAAATCCATCTCCCCGGTCAACGATTTTTTGCGGCGAATATGGTTTAAACACAGCCGATAACCGATGGTAAACAACCAGGTACTGAAACGATACTTTGACGAAAAAGAATCCAGCGAACTGAAGGCCCTTAAGAAAGTTTCCTGGCAAATTTCCTCGGCCTCATCCTGGTGCCGGATAATACGCCATACAAAAGCAAACAGGCGGTCTTTGTGCGCATCGATCAATTCACGGGAAGCTTCTTCATTACCTTTACGTGCACCGGCAATCAGCCGCTTCTCGTGACTTTTACTTAGTCGAGAGGATCCTGTTTCGCTTTGCCGATTTATCATATCATCAACCATTTATACAACAGCTTCTTGCGGGGGTTGCAAGGGTCGTTCACTCAAATTCAGACAGTTTTTCTGGCGAGTAAGATATTTGCGGCTTTCCTTTCGGCAACCGAACTTTTATCATTATACCGAATTATCGGTATAATTTCTTGGAAAATCTTGACTTATGACGAAGAAGAAAACCCAGAAAAAGCCCAACAAAATTGTCAACCGCAAGGCCCGACATGAATATCATATCCACGAAACCGTGGAAGCAGGCTTGGTTCTGATGGGAAGCGAGGTGAAAAGCCTGCGCGAAGGGCGGGTGCAATTGACCGATGCCTTCGTGCGCATAAATGGCTTGCAGGCAATGCTTTATGGATGTCAGATCGACCGGTATCCTCCCGCTACAGACCGTAATCATGATCCCCTGCGTAACCGCCGACTGCTCTTACATCGGCGGGAAATCCGCAAATTGGCTTTGACGCTTAATCAGAGTGGCGTAACCATCATTCCGCTTAGCATGTATTTTAACAAGCGCGGAATCGCCAAAATGGAACTCGGCGTTGCCACGGGTAAAAAACAGCACGACAAACGTGAAGACATGCGCAAAAGAGAACATCAGAGGGATATCGATCGGGCCATGTCCCGGCGGCGTTGATAGTTTTTATATCTTAAGTACTTGCGAATAAAGTACTTGTGAATATAAGTCCCGGGGAAGCGGTTATTGTTTTTTTGTCGTCGTGGATTTGTCTGCTTCCAAGTTGGCGTACCGTTGCAGAAGAGCGTCATACAAGGCGCCGGCTTGTTGCCGCTCTCGGTCGCTTGTCTGGCTAACGATGAATTTGATCAGCTCCTGATTGTTTTGGGGAAGAATTTCCCGCAAGGGACCCGCCAACGCTTGAGCCTGACCGACGTTTCGGCCTAATTTTTGGCCCTTTTTTGTGAATTCCAGGATTATTTTATCCAAATATGCTTGACGCTCGTCAGGGGAAAGCTCGTTGAATTTCCGGGCGTGCTCCAGGAAGCGGGTTTTTCCAATTTCGAAAACCGCGTTGCGGAAGTTTTCTAATTGTGCTTGGGGCATCCGGCGTAACAGGCGACTCACTTTAGTCCATTCTTGTTCTTCGCCAAAACGGATATAGGCGTGTTCCAGAAATTTTTCCCTTTGTTCAATGGGTAGACAGCAGAAACCCCGATCGTCGACAAAGTAGTTCACAATTTCATTTGCCTCAGCGTTTTTTACTGATGGAGGAGATAGTGGAGAGAACGCGGCGTACCACACGATCGCACCGAGAACAAGAACAGCGGAAATGGTGATCAACAACGCGATTTTCAGCTTACCATTGGCTGTTACACTATCCGATTTCCTTGAGTTCTTATCTGAAAACGGAGCGTTTAATGAGGTGGTTTGTTTATCCATGGTATAATCCCCTCAAAGGAATTGCTGTAACGACATTTTTTGTTTCCCGAATTTGATAAAAATCTACTTTTCGAATTTGAAAAGTGATATATCTTGCTCTTAAAAGATACTTTTCCGGGACATTACCTGAATATCATCTTTTGCTATATAGCGAATGTCAAGAAACGCGCATAAAGAAGCTAGCATGAAAATTCACTGCTTGTGTGTTCAGGGGTTTATTTTTCGTATTGTTGAATACTTATCCTGGCGTAGTAGGCTGTTGATGAAACATATCGTACTTGGCCATTTTGTCCCGCAAAGTTGTTCGGGGAATGCGCAACAATTGGGCAGCCTTAGCTTGGTTGCCCGCTGCTTGTCGAAGGGCGGCATGAATGAGGGTTCGCTCTACGCCGGCGATTGTTTCAGTTAACCCAGTGGTTTCCTGTGACGGTTGGCTTTCATTTTGTTTGCTGGATTGCTGTTCGATGGGCAGCATGATGTCCTTCGGGAGAATCTCGGATCCGTCGGCAAACGCGACGGCGCGCTGAATTACGTGTTTCAGTTCCCGGATATTTCCCGGCCAATGATATTCCACCAAGGCATCCATTGCGTGGGGATTTATTTTTATCAACGATCGCTGCTTGCTGGCGGGGTCTGATCCGTTAGATAGGAAAAGATCCGCCAGTATAGGGATATCTCCCCGTCTCTCGCGTAAAGGCGGGATGTTCAACGTTACAGCACACAGAAGGAAATATAAATCTTCCCGGAATTGGCCGCTATCAACGAGTTGTCGCAGGTCTTTGCGGGTAGAGCAAATGATGCGCGCATCGACCGGCGTCAGTTTGCTCCGATCGGCTCGCTGGATCGTTTTTTCCTCTACCACGTGCAAAAGTTTTAGTTGCAAATCCGGTGGCAGTGCGTCTATGTCTTTCAGGAATAGTGTTCCGCCGTCTGCCTGCTCAAAACAACTAGGCTTGTCTGAGTTTCCGTTATGGCCGGCCGTTTGCCCGAATAAATCTCGGCAGATGTTGTTCTGATCAGTCACATCACAACTAAAAGTGACCATCGATTGTTCAACCCGTCGGCTGTTTTGATGAAGGACGCCGGCTATTTCCTTCTTTCCGCTTCCCGTTTCGCCTTGGATAAGAATGGGGCGTTCATTGTCTGCCACAGCGTGGATTCTTTCGAATAAGCGTTTTACCGAGGCGCAACGGGTGGCCAGCAATCCGAGTCTTTCGATTTTTTGTTTTCCCTGTCCGTCACTGGGCTTGCTGCACGCGAGTAGGCGATCCACTTTTTCCAGTAGCAGCTCCGTACGGAAGGGCTTAGAGAGATAGTCATACGCTCCCTTCTTGATTGCTTCAACTGCCGAATCAATAGAACCGTAAGCAGTCATGAGAATTACGTGTGTTTGCGGAGAATCGGATTTAATTTTTTCCAGGAATTGCAGGCCGTCCATTCCCGGCATGCGCAAGTCGGTAATCACTGCATCCACGGGATTGGAGTTGAGAATCTTTAAAGCAGCGGTTGCATCCGATTCTTCAAAGACCGAATAACCCGCCTCTGATAGTTCGATCTGGAGTGTGACTCTTTTGAGTGGCTCGTCATCTACGATCAACAACACGCCCTTTGTTGAATCTTGCATGTCATGATCCTTCTTTGTTCGGATGTGTAAAAGTCCAAATGTGGTGACGATGAATGGACTTAGTTTAGCAGCACTGTCCGAAATTGCAACGGTTTTTCGTCGTTAAAATTATGTTCTCTACATGTTTGACCAAGCATTGCTCATTTCACAGATTCCTGATTTGGACCTTTTGGCAAGGACCTGTGCACTTTTTACGTTTTTAGCAACTTCTCAGAACGTTGCCTGGCGGCGATGCCAACGAATCAGGGGCCGATCAGGTTCGTTCCCCCTGGAACCAGTTTTGGAGCGGCTGTCAGCGTTTTTCGCAAATGGTCGGCGTCCAAGGCTGCGAGAGGGCTGATTTCAAAGATTCCGTCCGGTTCGCCGTGGGCGTTGCGGGGTATCTCGCAGCCGGCATATTCAAGCCAGCGGGCGGCCCGGCGGGACAGGTCTCTCTGAGCGGTCTCCGGACTGTCCTTCCCGGTGGCATTTTTTACCGGGCTGAATTCTTCTGCCCGCCTGGTTTCCAAGATCAGCGGATTTTTCGCTCGAGGGATGGCGTCGAAGATAAAAGTTTCCAGTTTTATCGCATTGGGCGAAACCGGCTCCGCGCGGTGGCCGTCAGTATCAATATGGGGTACTTTTTTATTTGCCCGGTGCCAGGGTAGGGCGAATTTTTTCGGATCCGCAGTCAGGCGTTCCACGAACGATCGGCGGAGTACGTGTATGGCGATACTGCCGTTGTCGAACATACGCTGGCCGTTTTCATCCCGGGTATGGGCCAATTCGTCAGGCAGATCGGAATACTCAATGACCATGGTGGTTCCGTCGCCGATCGCGAAATTACCCACCTTCTCTTTATCATCAACCTTTGGAATGGTCTTGCTGGACATATCGGAGCCGGTTATCTCATGTAAACCGATAAACAGCGGATCGACTACTTTAACAAGTGGGTTATCTACCTGGATGTAGTTGATGTGTTGCACGCCTTCATTGGCCATTTCCTGCAAGGCCCCCGATCGGCGTAAAGCTAGCAGGCTTCCCCCATGGCCGTCAGGAGAAAAAGAAATACGATATTTCTGATCCAGGAGTATCTTGCCTTCCTGGGAAAAAGCGGGCATCACCCCTTGCTGAAAAAACCGTACCCGCTCAGGCGACAGGCCGAAATAGTCGTTTTCATTGAAAAAATAACAAGTCTGTTGATGATTTTGTGGGCTGGTCATGATGTACCAAGCCAGGTTTGCCCCATAGCGCTGATTGGTACCGCGAATATATTCGGCGAAAATTTGAAACAGAGGAGCTTGGCGCACTGGGGAAATGGGAAATGCCCCTTTTGGCCCGTCAAAGCCCAGGCGCGTGCCCTGTCCGCCGGCTACGGTAAAGGCCGCCACTTTGTTTTCGCGGATCAGGGCTTCGCCCTTTTTTTGTGCCTCCGCGTATTGGCTTGCTCGTTCTGAATCCGGTTCAGCCGGAAAACAAGGCGCAGGTTGGATATCCTTTGGGAGTTCGAAAGGTTGCTCGGAAAGCACATTTTCCTGAATCTGTTCATCCAACACCTCAAGATCGAGTTTTTCAATATCGCTGAGCAGTTGGCTCCGTTGTGTTTCGTTGAGTTCATCCCAATACTGCAGCAGGTGTTCCTGGCCATGTTGTTGGAGTTGTTCTCGGAGTTGCTCGAGCTTACGGGGGTCGTAATCAGGCATAGATAAAACCTCGTGGGGCAAATAAATGGTGAATCATACAATTTCAACCAGCTTCCGCCGATAGATATAGAAAGAGCGGCTGAACGAGTCAACGTGAGATTCACAAGGTCGGCCGCAGGTCCACATTATAGGAATTACCACGCTGCAAGAAAGTAGGAGAACATTTCTGCATCGCTTGGC
This sequence comes from uncultured Planctomycetales bacterium, assembly GCA_964569525.1. Classification (GTDB taxonomy): domain Bacteria; phylum Planctomycetota; class Phycisphaerae; order UBA1845; family PWPN01; genus JAAYCU01. The sequence continues at coordinate 4,191 of CAZMVS010000269.1, read as the reverse complement.
CTGTGGCGGAGCTACCTCCGCCTTATGGCCGATGCTGTCAGCCCATGGTCAGACAACTGCACCGACCACGCGGCCTTTTTCCGGACCGGTTCCAAGTTGGTTGCAGCATGAGGAAAAGTCACGGGTGGTTCATCTTCGTGCCTTGGAGGCTGTGGATAGCGAAACGCTTCTGGGCGATCTTCTCGGAAAGGCTGTGCGCATTATCACCGGAGCGGAGGATACGCGAGATGCCTGGCAAAAGTTGATTCAACCGGACGATGTTATCGGAATTAAGTGTAACCAGGTTGGCAGAAAAGAATTAGGGACCACTGATCAATTTGTGACGCAGCTGGTCAAAACATTGGGCAGGGCGGGTTTCGATCCGCAGCAAATCGTACTGATTGAGACATCTGATAACCTTGTTAGGCGGTTGAAAACCAGGCCACGGCAATTCGGCTGGTTACCAAAAGAAGTTTTATTTGCTAGCGGCAAGGAACAATTGGCGGCGGTGCTGGAGCAGGTGACTGCCATTATCAATGTACCTTTTCTGAAAACGCATAATATCGCGGGCGTGACTGGCTGTTTGAAGAATCTTTCTCATGCCATGATTCGCCGACCGGGTTTGTATCACGACAATGGCTGCATGCCCTATATTGGAGATATCGTGGCTCTGCCGCAAATCCGCTCGAAACTCCGCCTTCACCTGGTGAATGCTATGCGAGCTGTATTCCAACATGGTCCCTGCGTACGCTCCGATAGTTGGTGGACCCATGGCGGGTTGCTTGCCGGTACGGATCCGGTGGCCGTTGACGCAGTGGGGGTGGATGTCATCAATACCCAGCGCGAGGTCGCCGGTTTGCCACCCATCGGCCGGGGCGGGTACCAAATTCCTTATCTGCACGACGCCGCCGATAAAGGCTTGGGTACCGATGACCAGGATTTCATTGAACTTATCGCTCCCCGGCAGGTGTTCTAAATCCTCAACATTTCATTTTGCTTGCCTGGTTGGCAATCCATGTAGGCGGATCGCAAGAAAATCCCGTTCCTTAGTCCGAAAAAATATTGAGAAACAGCTAAAGGCTCCTCTGGTCCCACTCGATACATGCGATAGAGGCTGTGGGTATTCGCTCGAAAGAGCGGACTGCCTGGCTTGGAGGATCCGGGTTAACGGCGAGCTCGGATCCTCGTTTTTATGCGCTGACATGGCGAGGGCTTCATGAGATGGAAGTTCCCCGCGGGCCGTGGTGAGCAAATGCCGGCCGGTGTTTAGCGGTTCATTGAAAATGATTGAAGCTGCGGATCAGTGAGGCAAATCGGCGGTTAAACATGTGGGCAGGCGGTCGTTTTTTGGCTGATGCCAATTTGTGGCAACGTGATCGGCCAAATACAGGCGAATAGTCTGATGGGCTTGGTGACAATGCGTTTTGTTGGTCGGCGGCGTTGGTTCTGAACTTTTCTCCAGAAAAGCTGTACTTATAAAAGCTTCAAGGTGTGCGATTCCTCAAGGGATTGCCCGTCTTTCTTCTTTGGTTTCCAATCAATTTATTTGAAGGCTAATGATTACGAAGAGATTGCTTTGCTATGCTAATGTTTAAATTTGAAATATTGAATTATTTATTTATGGCAAAAAAGATATTTTTGCAGATAAAATGGTTTTATATTTGGTAGTCTTCTTTCGTCATGTTTACGGAAGGCTGCTGTATTGGCGCGGTTAGCAACCGGCCAATCATCAGTCTTGCTATTCATTTCAAATTTTCGAAACCAAAGGGGGGCGTTATGTGGAGTCTTTCGTCACTTATCTTTTGGTTGTTGGTCCTATTGCTCGGTACAAGTTCAACGTACGGGCAGCAGCAGGTTGTCGGCCCGCGGATGTCGGACAGGGAATTTTTTGAGGTGTTGGATTTGGATGATCCCGATCTTTATGAAGTGCAACATGCGGTGAGGCAGGGGGATCTGGATAAGGCCAAACATGCTTTTGTGGAACATCTCAGGCGGCGTGATCATCCCCGGTGGTTTATTGACTGGCGGGACAAGCCTGAAGACCCCGATCCGGGGGATGTGAATGAATACTTGATTTACTTGGCGGATCGTTACGCCAATAACGAATTAAACAGTGTGGGTATTTGGCATCAGTTTGGAGATGATATCGATTGGACTTTCAATGCGACGGAAAACAGCAGCGAGTATGCCTACACCCGAGAATGGACTTGGCAATTGAGTCGTCACGGCTATTGGTATCAGCTTGGCCAGGCCTATTGGCAGACGGGCAATGAAAAATACGCCGATGCTTTTGTGCGGCACATGACGGATTGGATCGAGGATAATTTGGTTCCTCTCGGAGGTGCCGACCAGGGTACCGGTTCCCGCTGGCGAACCATCGAGGCGGGGATTCGCACGGGGCAATGCTGGCTTGATGCCCTTTACTATTTCTTATCTTCGCCGTTATTTACGGATGAACACGCGTGTATGATGGTCAAGTCGTTTGCCGAACACGCCCGTTACCTGATGAAATATCCGACCGGCGGTAATTGGCTGATGATGGAGTCATTCGGCTTGTATAACTGCGGTGCTTTGTTTCCGGAGTTCGAGGAGGCGGCTACGTGGCGGAACACGGCCATGGATCGGTTGTACTATGAGTTGGATAACCAGGTTTATCCCGATGGCGCCCAGTATGAGTTGACCACCGGTTATCATCAGGCCACCGTAAAAAATGCCGAGTGGGGTATGCGGGTTGCCCGGTTAAACGATTATTCCGTACCCCGCGATTATCTTGATCGATTGGAGAAGATGTATGATTACAACTTGTACATGTGTCGCCCGAACTGGTGTTTGCCGGATCTTAATGACGGGACCAGCAGAAATATGCAAGATTATATGCAGGTTGCGTACGAATTGATACCCCGTCGAAAGGATTATTTGTTTGCCGCCACGGCGGGCAGGGAGGGAACTAAGCCGGCGGAGACTTCGCATCCGTTCCATTATGCGGGTTTCATGGTGATGCGATCGGATTGGGGTTCCCAAGGCCGATGGGCATTGATGGAGGTGGGCCCGTTTGGTGCGGGGCATCAGCATGAAGACAAATTGCAATTGATCATTCATGCTTACGGTAAGTACTTGATGGTTGATCCGGGAAATTATGCCTACGACAATTCTAAGTGGAGGCGATATATTTATCGTTCGTACGCCCATAACGTGATTCATGTAGACGGTATGGAACAGTATCGGCGGGGCCGGAGTTGGTATCGCTATGTGATTGAGGAGCCCATGGCGCATGTATGGCAAACGAGCGAGTGGTTCGATTATACGGCGGCGAGTTACGGGGAGCGTCAGGAAGAGCGTTACAGCTGGGGCGATGCGCTGCCCGCGGTTTGGACGAGGCACGTATTATTTGTCAAAGATCCTCGACCAATGCATCGTTATCCGCGGTCGTACTGGTTAGTTGTGGACGAATTAATGCCTACGGATAACGAATCCCATTTGTACGAATCCATGTTTCACCTGGATGTTTCCGGGGTGGACGTCAAATCGGATAATCGTGTTGTTTCCACCGATCAGACGGGGGCAAATCTGGCAATTGTGCCGGCAGGTGATATCCCCGTAGAGGTCAAGGTAATTGAGGGGCAGGAGGAGCCCTTTGTTCAAGGTTGGGTGCCGGAAGGTGATTACGGGGTAAGGCCTATCCCAACGGTATATTTTACGCAGGAAAGAGAAGGACTTACCCGATTTGTTTACGTCTTTTATCCGTTTGCCGAAGGGGCTGATGTTCCTGTTAAGAGCGTGGAGTTGACCGAGGCACATCCCAACAGTGTCAGTGTACGCGTGAACTTTGTTGATGGCGAAGTGGATGAATTGTCGGTGGGTGAGGATGTGGAGGAAGGCTTCGATAGCGATGATGACGGCCTTTGGAATGGCTTAGACAATTGCCCATATATTTATAACCCTCATCAGGCGGACGGCGATCAGGATGGGGTGGGTGATTTGTGTGACTGTTGTGAAGGTTTTGATGACAATCAGGATTCCGATGAAGACACGATCCCCAATGGATGTGACAGTTGTCCGCATGTTCCGAACCGAAGCCAGGAGGATTCTGATGGCGACGGACGGGCAGACGCCTGTGATAATTGTCCGGCCTTGAGTAATCCGCGGCAGGATGATTACGACGGCGATTTTATCGGGGATCTTTGTGATAACTGTCCGGAGGTTTTCAATCCG
>CAZMVS010000268.1:0-5070 GCA_964569525.1 uncultured Planctomycetales bacterium | reverse complement strand
CTGCGCCCAAACCGTGGAGGCGGCGATACTCACTATGATGGCGGCGGGGCAGACCATCCCCAGCATGTTTTGCATGGTGCGCATCTTGCCACCCTCGCGATCTTTCCGTTTTTGGTCGGCCGCTCGCCGCTCGTCGCGGTCACGCAGCCGATAGCGGGATCAAGCTTCCTGTCCCCACGCCCTGATACACGATTTTCGCACTAACCGACATTTCCCATATAACCTCGGCCGGCTACGCCAGCGGGCTGGGAGCTGTCATTGTACAATACACTCCCAAGCTGTGCCTATTAATTTTCGGACTTTTTCGCTCCACAGAGGCAACGGGGCCGTTTTTCGAGCCCAAGGGCCTAATCTGTCCCCAGCCAACCCCTTTCTATTGTATTAATAGGGGAAATCGTCACCTCATCATACATCGCCGAAATGTTATCTGGAAAATCCGCGGTAATGCTGTTGTGTAATGAAAAACACGTTCGTCCGTTCTGTGGTTTTACAACCGATATATAAATACAGATGGCGAGAAAACAATATTGGTCGCGAAAATCGTTGGTCACATTTGCCTTAAAGCGGGTTCAAAAAATTATTGTGAATCTCAAGGTGTGCCTTATAATGGAATACTTAAAACCTGATAATTTTAGTCCATGAATTCACTTATAGAATCCATGTTACCAGTAATGACTTGAGGATTACCATCATGGTTTCAACAAGAGAAATAATTTTCCGAATACTCGCTGGCCTCCTTGCTGCTTTTTTCCTTGTCAGTTTTTTTGTGTTTTATTTTCCTGATATTTTGCACAATACCAAAGCTTTGTTAACAGTTGCGGGCGCAATGCCTTTTGTTCTCTTATTTGGAGTGTATGCCATTACTGGCAAGGTGCCCCCTAACTATAAACGTCAAATCAGAAAGAGTTGATAGCTATTTCTCGAAATTCATGTGCTTGGTGGAGAAAAAGTCCGAAACAATAAAATTGGCAAAAAAAAGATAACTTGTTGGGAATACGAATTTATTCTCTGGGCAAACCGCCGCTTTCCGCCGATTCGCGAATCTTTTCCTCAGCGAATTGCCACAACGTACGAGAGCCCGCTGCCATACGGTTATTTCTAGTCAGCACTTGTTTCATGGTCACGCCATGTTCCCGCCAGGCTTTTCCCTTCGTGTACCAGTTGTGCAGAAGGGGTTGCAGCCGGTCCAAAGCCGCCGCGTAACGGGCTTCCGGACATTCGCCCGCCTCGAACGCATCCCATAAACTCCGCATCTCCTCGGCCTGATCCGTCGGCAACAGATTAAAAATACGCTCTGCCGCCTCCGTTTCCCGGACCGCCTTGGTGGCGTTGCCAGCCTCGTCATAGGCAAAGGTATCCCCCGCATCGATCTCCACCAGGTCGTGCACCAGAATCATCTTTAAAACCTTCAGCAAATCGAGGCCCGGCTCGTTGGCATATTCCAAAAGCACAATAGCCAGCATCGCTAAATGCCATGAATGCTCGGCATCATTCTCGTGCCGTGATGCGTCCAGCAGGTACGTCTGCCGAAAAACCTGCTTCAGCCGGTCGATCTCCAAGATAAATTCAATTTGTTGTTGTAAGCGACCTGCTTGCAATCTATTACCCATTTGTTCACCTCCTCGTGATTTTATAAGCCATTTTGTTGTGAATCGCGAGCAGGCGAGCTCAAAGCATACTTCCCCCTTCAAAATGGCAATACCAGCGTGCAAAACAAAATCCCTGATACTTCATAAGCAGGGATAATTTGCCATGGCCACGCGAAAAATCAATCATGCCTTCTACTACGTTTAATGGGCGGAAAATTCCATGATTTTCGGATCCACCAAACGCTGAAAATCTTTATACGGCAACCGAATCAGTTCCGTATGCGAGCCGGCGTTAAAGGCGATCTCCTCGTCGTCGCAGACGGATTTGTCCACGTACACCTCCATGTCAAAGAGGTTCCCGAAAGGCGGCATCCCCCCGACTTCACATCCGGGAAATACGTTTTTGAATTCCTCTTCGTTGGCCAATTCGACCTTTTTTGCCCCGACCGCTTGTTGCAATTGCTTAAAATGAATCTGCTTGGAGGCGGGCAAGACAGCCATGGCCAGGTTCCCGTCCACCTTGATTACCACCGTTTTGGCCAACTCCCTTCCCGGCACGTGAGCCGACGCAGCGATCTGCTGAGCCGTGTACGCCGGCGAATGACTGATGACCGTGTACTTGATTTGATTCTCGTCTAAAAATTCACGCAATTTTTGTAAAGGCATGAGCAACCTCCTTTCCGCGCCGAAAGGCATATGTCCATGAAACGACAATAAAGATAAATGGTGTAGCGGCCCGAGCTACATCCCGCTCATACCAGCCTACAAAACACTGGTTCCCTGCCAGCAATTATTTTATGCCTTTAGTTGGTCGGAAAAGAGAAGGAATTTAAGGAATGTTTTGGATTTCAGTGCCAGCCGAATCAGCCGGCCCATTATTCTTACTTACCCGCCCGCGGGATTGTCGATCCATTTTCGATAACAGGGGCCGCAGAGAAAAATGGTCATCCGCCGATAGACCTGGTCCATAAGTTCCTGCTCGGACATTGCTTCCATTTGCTCGACCAGTTGTTTCATCTTTTCCTTGCCCGCGCCGAACCATTCTTCAAGCCCGATCTCCGGCGGGGATGGGTCGGCATACGCTTCGATCCGTACTACGTAAAAATCCCCTTTCCCCGGGTGCAGTTCGTTACCACAACGATGACAAAAAAGAGGTGATTCCTCGGTCATGACGCCGCCCTATGACATTTCCAATGTTTATGTAACGTCCGTAAAAAGAGAAACGGTCCTGATATTTTCATTCTAAAACTTCGAAATGCTAAAAAGAAATAGGGCTTACCTTTGCCCGTAGAAGAGAATTCATGCCCTGATCCCTGCGAATTAATTCCACGTTCGTAAAACCTTCCGCCTGTAAATCTTCACTCAACTCATTATATGTATACGTTCCCCCGCCTTCAGTGCCCACCAGCATGTTCACCGCAAACAAGGCCCCGCCAGCCGGCTCAATCCGGCTTTCTTCCATAACAACATCGCGAATGATTACCTCCCCATCGCCCTGCAAGGCCTGCCCGATTTTCCCGAACAACTCTCGATTTTGCAATCGGCTGTTCTGATGCACGATCGCGCTTAACAAGGTCGCATCCGCTCCGCCGGGCAGCGGATCGTTGTAAAAATCACCACCTACAAGCTCAACTCTGTCAATTGCTCCCGCATCCGTTAACCGCTGACGGGCCTGGGGTATGACTTCAGGAAGATCAAAAAGCGTGGCCCTTCCCTCAGGATTGGCCTCCAGAAAGGCGATGGTAAACGTTCCCGTTGCTCCCCCGATATCCAAAAGGTGCTTATATCGCTTGGGTTTAATGGCTTGAATCAATTCTTCCGCTGTGGCCCGGTTGATGTCGTGCATCGCCTCCACGAAGGCAGCCTGGTCCGTTTCTGCCCCGCGAATACTGGGCAACCGTTCCGCAGGCCGACCGCTTTTCACTACCCACGCCAACTGGCTCCACCGCCGCAAACAGTTCGCCTGATGTCGGATCATGGCCAACACGCTCCGCGATCCACCGGCGGTCAAGGCATCTTTCCCCCCGTTGGCAAGCCGGTATCGCCCCTTGCTCTTCCCTAACAACTGCATGGCCGCCAGCGCATCAAGCAGCGTTCTCGTTCCCCGCAGGTCCCCTTGCAACCGATCAGCAACAGCCTCTGCCTCCAAAGGCCCGCCAGCCAGCACCGCAAAAACATCCAGCTCCGCCGCTGCCGCCAACACGCACATGGGCTGAAATCCCCGCCCCAACGCCAAAATCTGCTCCGGCGTCCATTCCTTGCTCATAATCAGCCCTTTCAGTCAGCCGCTCTCTCTTTTTATGCCGGCGCAGTAGCAAAAAACATCTCATAAAAACGATTCGATCACATTATAGATGGATTTTGCAATTGAAAATGACCTGGGCCCAAGCTCCCCGGCCATTCAGCCGACGGGTTCACTTCATCCTATTTCAAAGATTCGATCGGAACCTCTACAGATGGAATCTTCTCCCCGAACAAAGTCGTCGGATATACCAGTTTGACCATCCCCGGCCGCTCACCCGGTTTCTGCTGAGGTTCCGGTTTTGGCATGCGCGGTGACTTAAAGGCGACCGGCTCCAGCTTCTTCATCTTGGCCGGCAACAGGCAGTAAAAAATCCCCTTTTTCGTGCCCACCAGGATCGCCGGATTTTTCGTATTGGCGACTCCAAAATCCAGCCCGCCCAAATCGACCACCTTTTGCTTCTGTTCTTTGTCTTCAGAAACTAAAAGCACCTCGCCCTTATTACTCAACAGAACAACTTCCTTCGGCCATTCCGCCAGAAATTTTTCTGCTCCCTTGAAAGTTTGCGTCGGCTCCGTTCGGGCTTTATGAATCCGCAAAACATTTTCCGAACCGACCGCTTGGTAAACGTATTGCTTGGTTATTACCGGATCACCTTTCGGAGCTGCGGGAAGAAAATACTTCCACAAAATATTCCCCGTCTTGTGACTGACTTGATATAACAAGTTGTCCGAAGTGGCTATATAAATCGCATTTTCCCCGACTGCCATACTTAGCGGCGTGCCTTCCAGTTCCGTCTCGAATACCTTTGTTTTATCTTTCCCGGTCGCACCAGCCACTTTCCCGCTGTCATCAGCGAAAACCAATAAGTCTCTCCCATGCAGATACACTGGAGACAGCCGCAACTGACCGGGCCGACGAACTTGCCACCGCTGATATTGCCCATCCACGTCGTAGTTATGAATACGGTGTCCTGTTTCCGCCGCAAAGATGGTATTCCGCCCCACGGAACAAGCCGCCACGCTCGATTCGTGCAGCTCGTATGTCAAAAATTCTTTTCCTGAATCAGGCAAAAGAAACACCACGTCGTCCAGCCGGGTAAAAACCACCGCCTCCCCCTCATGTTCCCGATAAGCAACCGGCGGCCAAATGGTTCCGCCGCGCTCGGTTAATTTTCGTACCCAGCGATACCTGCCGTTATCCGCCCGAATACAATGCACCTTTCCCTCATTGGCCGAA
>CAZMVS010000267.1:0-8923 GCA_964569525.1 uncultured Planctomycetales bacterium | reverse complement strand
TCACCGCACATCCGGCCACTCTTTTTCGCATTCATGTAACGAATCGTGGCAAACATGGCCAACTGCTGCTCGCGGAAAACTTCCACGCAATCCCGACCCAATTCCAGATAATGTTTCAACTGCTGATAGGCCGCCGAACTCAACTTTGACTTGGCCTTCTCCAGATCTGCCAACGAACGCTCCGCCAGCTCCCTGGCCAAATCCTTCTCGTGATCAATCTTCAATAGCGTATCCGACGTCGGATTTAACAGCGCATCCCGCCGCCGCGCCTGGTGCGGACTGTTTAACCACTTGTAATTCTGTCGGCTGGTAATATGCCCGTACGCATACCCCCAATCCGGCAACTGGCTGTGATTGGTAATCCACTGCTCCAGCGGAAAATAAGTTATGTTGGTTACATCAAACGTCCGCCGCAAAGCCGGTATCAAATGCTCACAAACTTCCTCGCCATAGGTCTTACTGACCCATTCTTCCCACAACTGCTGCGGCTGAAGATCCGGATCCTTCAACAAACGTCCAAAGGCATACGTATTCACCTCGTTCGGCGTACCCAACATCAAGTGGTTTCTTCGCTCCACCCGGGCTACACCCCCGTCAACATCTTTCTCCCGACTATAGTCCAAAACGTATTTGACGTAATCCACTTCACAATGCAACAATTCCGACTTGCCGGTAAACTCCTGGCCCAAATCGATCTCCACGATTTGCGGCAGGCCCGCGGTTTTCCCCAACAACGGATTGAACGGATAATACGGCGTCCAATCGTGCGGCACACACTTGGTCATCACCACAAGATTGCCCGTCCGCTCGTTCACCTTCGCCACTTCCTCCATCGCCGCTTCTAAAAATCCGATCTCCTCCGGCTCATAAACGAACGTACGGAAAAATACCATCTTGTCATGTTTCGCGCATACTTCCGCCACAACTTCGATCAGCTTAGCGATACGCTGCGGGGGAGTCAGGTCCGAAGCCGCCCCGCCGCTGAAAACGGCATAGTCCGTCTCCGAAAAAGTCAAAACCAGCCCGTCCAGCCCCGGCACCAACTTGAACACCCGCTCGTACTTGGCCCGCACCCAATCCCACAACTCCTCGGAAATAACCACCTGGTTCTTCTCGTTGCGGAACTCCCCTTCCGGAAAGCCCGAAATCTCGTGCGTCCACATGTCCACTTTCATATCATGCTTGTGGGCCAATTCTATACTGTGCTTAACCAGGCTTTGCCGCCACTTGTATTCCACCTCGTCACCCTGCCACAACTGCTCGGCGTCCATCACGATATTGTGCGATAACTGAATACGGTTCATGCCCGACTCAGCCGCCTGCGGAATAGCCTGCTTGAGATAATCCCACTTGGCATGATGAAACTGCCAAATCCGATAAGGCAAAACATCCCGCTGAGCCAATCCCGTCGTGGCCGCCATTAAAAACACGCCCAACGCAACAAACAAACTTCTTCTTCTCATGCACCCACCTCATTTCTTCTAAAAAGTACAAATTATTTTTCAAAAGGCGATTCTAATTGCTTCACATTACCCGAATCGACCGGCGCACCTTCCCGCCACAAGCCTTTCCACTGATCCCCGTCAGCCTGCGACCAATCCACGATCAAATTGCGCACGATAATATCTTCCGCCCGACCAAACTCGAACAGGTATTTTTTCTCTTTCTTCATGGTCCGCGGCTTGACCGTTAATTTTACCCCGTCAAACTTAATCCCCGTCGTCGGCCACTGTACTTTGCTTTCCATCTGCGCAAACCATGGGGCCTTCAAATCAATATCCTGAATCAACACGTTCTCAATCCGGCTCTGTCCGCGGCGAGGTTCATTGGTGATCAAAAAAGGCTGGCCGCTACGCCCCTCACCAGGCACTTCCACCAACTCCCCGCGAATGTCCCGCCAGATAATATTCGACAACCGACCACCATCACGAGCCCATAACCCGATCGCCCGCGACGTCCTCACCAGGTCGATGTTCTCATACAACACGTTGGAAATATCCCCGATCGTCTCCGTGCCCACCTTCAACGCCGTCTTCCGCGTCATGGCCACCGAATCGCGAATGGTAATATTATACGACGACTGAATCAGCCCCGAATTCGCCGTGGATTTAACCGCAAAAGAATCATCCCCCGTGTAACAGAAAACATTATCCACCAGAACATTCCGGCATGCATCCGGATTGATCCCATCCGAATTCGATACCCCCCAATCCGCAATCACTTTCAACCCGTCGATATGAATACCATTACTCTTAACCAAGTGCACCGACCAGGAAGCACTATCACGTGCCACCACTCCGCCAATCTCGATATTCTCACTCTCATGCGCCTCGATCACGTGCGTTCGTCGATGATATTTATTCCGCAAAATCTTCCCTGAAGCATCCAACGTCCCCCGCCCGATCAAACCGGCATTCTCGGCGTGATCAAAAAACAACAATCTGCTGAAACTGTGATACATGCCGTTGCCACCATGCTCCTGACGACCGGGAAACAATGGAAAACACTTCGGATCCGGATACGCCTGCACCACCGCCCCGCCGGCCAAGTACAAGTACGTGTTATCCCGTACGTGCAACGTACCCGTCCAGAAATGTCCCGGCGGAACATAAACAATCCCACCTTCAGGCCGCTTCGCACATTCATCCAAGGCCTTCTGAAACTTCTCCGTCTGCGGCTTCTTGTCTTCCGTCACTCCATAATCCATCACGTTGAGCACACCGGCGTCGCCCGGCTTCGGCGGATCCTTTTCTTCCGGCTCCTGGATCACAAACAACCGCTGCAGATCCTTCCCCGCCCTTTTAATAAACACCAGACAAGGCCCGTCACCAGTCGCCGTAAACTTCACCTGCCGACCCTCGATCCGCAAATTCTCCACCAGCCGATCTGGCTTCACTTCCGCGGCAAGCTCGCCTTCACCCTGAACTGTTACAACAACTTCACCCTTATCCACACCACAATAACGCGCGTAATAAACCGACCACTCCGGCTTTTCACCCACGCACTCCAACAAAACTGGCGTATCATTCACCGCCACCGCATAGGGCGCACCCGCCGCTTCCGCCGGATTCACCGGATGAACCTGCACTTCCGCCGGAACGGTACTCGCCCCCAACAAAACCACCATTTGTATCGCTATTGTCCGCTTCAATATCCGCATCGCCGCCCTTTCCTTATTACCTCTGCCTGTCATTCTCTACACGCAACCTTTATACATCCATCAAACAGCCGGAGCCTTACCCGCCTGCTCCATCGAACAGACTATCAAGACTCCGGCTGTTGAATTAAACATTACGATAATTGATTCACTCACGCTCCATAACGTCCAGGTAATGAATACTGTCCAGTCCAAAATAATACCCGGGCTGACCCGTATTACCCACTTTCGACTTTGGATTACTGCCCACACATTCAAAACGCAACGTGTGCGAACCCTTCTCCAGTTCTCTACCCCCTAGGCTCTTCGATTTCACCGCCACTGTTGGATTATAAAGATCCAGGCCGCCTTCGAGCTTTTCCCCGTCCAGGTAAACATCCCATATCCCGTAATCATACGAATGTGTCAGGTCCGCCTTCAAAGCATAACGGCCCGCCTTGGCAACCTCAAAAGTAAAATCAATGTGCGCATCCTTCGTATTCGGCGTGAAAAAGACCTGCCGGCCTCCCGACCATGCCCCGCTTTTTTGCACCTGCGGTTCGCTCGGTGCCGCCTTGACCTTACCGTCAGCCAAAAGCTGCTCACCTTCGATCACCGTACCCGTAACGATCCGCTCTTCCACCGGCGGCATGGTGGCGAATCGCTTGGCCGGACCACGCTGATACCAATACGCCACCGATGATAAATAATCCTGTCGCTCGCCAAACCCGGTCTTGATCTTGCCTTCCTTGTCAAACAAAACACCCATATGCTCAATCGTAAATTTCAATGATTTGTGGAACCGAATCGGGTCTGGAATATGCCAGCGATACACCGTCCCCCGATCACCCGGCTCATACCCCTCCCACAAACTGATCCCATAGAAAGGATGCTCGATCTCCCGAAAACCCCACGCATCATTAAAATAATCTTCCGTCCCCGTACCTTTTAATTGCGGCTCTTCCGCGCCGTCAATGTAAAAGAAATCATCTCCTTCGCCGAACCAACTCTTTTCTCTCATCTGTCCGGAATAGACGGTACCCACGTAAATCCCGTCACCTTCACCGTCAAATATCAGGTAATTCTGACCGGATTTCGCTGGATATTCCTGCCGATACTGGGCATGAAAATACATCGTATCTTCCGGCAGACTGGGCAACTTCTGCCAGTCCACATACCAGTACACCGCCCGAATCTTCTGATCACAATCATTCGTAATCGTGATCTTCGCCGACTTGTGGAATGGCATCGGCCAATAACAATTCCGGGCCCGCCCCTCTGACGAAACCTGCACCGGCAACGAATGCACCGTCTTATCCACACCATGCCCCACGGCGAAAAAATCACCCACCGGCGCTTCCACCGCAGGCTCCTCCCTGCCATCCCAATACATCCGCAACGTCAAATAACGAGAGTAATATTGCGGTTTCGGCGCAATTGTCATCCAGATATGTGTAATGCGTCCCGGCCCTTCCAATTCCGCTAAGGTTAACGTCTCCCCCGGCGGCAAAGCCCGCGCATCGATGTTCCCGTTCTTCCAATCAGGATCGGCACTCGACGCCCGCCGACTCTCAAAATCTCCCGGCCGCTCCAACTGCTGCAACATCCCCGCTCCGGGAAACGTCAACCCTGGTGAATTTCTCGACTCACGCTTCGCTGAGTCCCCACCGTCAAACGCTGCACAACCGCCCATCAGCGTAATAACCACACTTAATGTACCTGCCATACCACGTTTCATATTCATTTCGCATACTCCTCGCTGATCTTGTCCCACTCTTCATATACGGCCCGCACATTCTCCGGCCGGGCACCGGGCCCAAATTCGCACTGGGCAAATACCCCCCCATGTCCGTCATACAACGCATCAGCCACCCGCCTAACCGCCGCCCGAACCTCGTCAACTGTCGCGTACGGCAAAATGTGCTGGCGATCAATCTCTCCCCAAAATGCAATCCGACCCTTAAATCGCTTCCCTATCTCTTCAATATCCATACAGAAAAGCTGCGAGTTAATCGCATCCACGCCCAGCTCAATCAAATCCTCATACACGTCAAAAATATGCCCGTCCGAATGAACAAAGCACGCCTTCCCCGACGACTTGATCAGATCGAGATACTCCCTGTAACACGGCTTGAAAAACTCCCGCCACATCGCCGGATTTATTAACAAACCCCGCTGCGCACCCCAATCATCCATCCAACCGATCGCATCAACGTCCGTCTTGCACCATCGCTCGATCACCTTCATATTCCACTCATGCACCTGGTCACGCAGCTTATACAAACCCTCCGGCCGATCCATCAAATCCATGAACAAATTCGTCGTCCCCCGGATAAACTGCAACCGCTCAAACAGCCGCACCATCGCCGCGTTACTCAACGTAAACTTGTCCGTCTCCGCACAAGCCTTATTCGCCGCCTCAATATCAAAATCCAAACACTCCACCGGCGTACGCACCTTCTCCAGGTCGCTCGCATAATCCTTCACCTGCGGATCCTTCACCTCGCCGATTATCCCTTCCTGCACATTCGTAAACTCGCATCCCCATTCATCAACATAAGTACCAACGACCTCCGGCTCACCACGCATGTGCGTAATCGGCGGATGCTCCGCAATAATCACTTGGAGATCATCCGGAAAATCACGCAATATCGCTTCCAACTCATCCGGATAATTCAACCTCGCCCAACCCAGCATCCACGGATTCCGCGGAACCCGCGGCGTCTCCTCAAAACGAATCGTTCGATACACCAGCTCCCGCGACGTCAGCTCTGCCATCTTTACACCTGTATGTTGAATTTCAATCTATAACCTGAACACCAATCCGCTTAACGGCTCGGTCCATTGTCTTCACTATTCGCTTACGGCACCATCCCCCGCGTCAAATCCGCCGCCACCAACGGACGATGCATCATCAACGCCTGCCGATCCAAAAACTCACTACTCACCTCCGGCCCACAGAAAAAACGAAACCGAAATTCATGATAACTCTGATCCGCATACACACCCCGTTCACCCTTTGGCACAAACGGCTCATGATGGGCCATTAACGGACTGCGCAACAACGTCCACCGCACCTTCTCCGAAGTCGCATCCAACGCGTACACATCCGGGAACAACAAACCCACCTTCTGCCCGTTCTCCAATTCAAACATGGTCCAGTCCCGCACCGGCCGCTCGATACCATCCGGCCCGCGCACCACCGAACCGTCGGGAATGCCATCAAACCGTTCCTCCAACTTCGCCCCCAAAGGCAACGTCAACTTCAACAATTTATGCCGCTCATGCCAGTACACTTTCAACAACCATTCCACGTAAGGCTGATCCGCATATACCCGAAACTCCCCTTCCACTTCGCTGCGGCCGACACTCCCCAACTGCCGCACCGACGCCATCAACGGCCCCGCGTCCTCCACCTTGCTCTGCGTCCACTGCACCTTGCCCAACACCTCATCGCCGTATCGCTCCACCCCGTGCGACCACGTATCCGACAAATCCTCGATCAACTCCAACTCCGGAACACGCAATCCCGCCTTCGCCACCGCGAAGCGCATCTCCGCATCCGCGCCCAACTTGACTTCCACCCCACTATCATTAGCCAATCGATCCTCTGCTACCTCCACTCGCGACGGAACTTCCTCACCCGAACCACCTTCCGTATCAATCCGCACCGCCTTCATCTGGCCCGGCCCCAACTTCACCGGGAACGCCAGCCGCACACAATAAAGGAAATCCTGCGGAATCATACATTCCGGACGCATCCGCTGATGCGCAACCGGCTTACCCTCCTCATCAATTAACCGCCAGTGCGGCTGCCATTGCAGATGCTCCAGCCACGGCTCATGCTCCGCGTATCCCTCATACGTCTCATCCGACGCGTTAAACAAAACAATCCGCTGCAGCTTGTCATCCGGCAACTTCCGCAACATCCGCCGCACGCCGTGATGTATCATCTCGTCCGCCACCGTATAGCTGTAACCCAACTGCGCATGCGCCTGCTCATACGCCGACGCCACACACGTTCCCCCGAACGTATCATGAAAGTGCCCGAAACAAACCCACTGCCAGGCCTCCTTCATCTTCTCCTCCACCCCCGGCTCAGGCTGCGGATCATACTGCTTGACGATATCCGCCTGTACCAGCCGCTGCTCCCCCAAATGCACCCCCACCTTCACCGGCCTATGCACGCTGTAACAACCGACCGCATGATACTGCAACTCACCCACCACCTCAGGCAACTGATCCTTCTGCCCCTCGATCGCATCAAAAAACTGATCCGGCGACGAAAACACCAGCTTATATCCCGGTATCGATTCCGCATGCTCCTTACACCACGCAATCTGCGCTTCCGAAGGCCCCCCGCCGTGATCGCCCAAACCAACAAAACACATCGTGTGCTCCACACCGTCCGGCAACCCTTCCACGTTCTTCTGAATCAACTCTTCGGTAATTTCCCGCGTCGCATACTGCTGGGCAATCCGAAACGCCACCATCTCCGGCCCGTCTTCATAACCCCGCCACCGAAAAATCCGCGCCGGCGTCTCCATCTCGTGTTCCATCGGCCGCATGAACACGTACCGATCCTGACCCGCTGCCCACATCTTCGCCGGCAACGTCGCCGCATGACCGAAACTGTCCACGTTGTACCCCACCCGCGGATAAAAACCGAACCGGCTGGTAAAATATTCCTTCCCCAACTCGATCTGCTTATCAAAACCAATCCCGCCGGGCCCGTTGCAATCCGGCTGCAGCCACCACCCGTTCACAACGTGCCATCGCCCCGCCTCCACATACTTCTTGATCCGCTCGAACAACTCCGGGTCCAGCTTCTCCACCTCGCTGTACGCATACGCTTCACCCTTCGTAAACGTCAGCTCCGGATACTTATCCATCTTGTCGCACGCATTCCGGCAGGTATTCAACAACGTATCTACGCCCGACTGCCACGGCCAAAGCCAGATCGGATCGATGTGAGCATTAAAAACCAGGTGCACGGTTACCATCTGTTTGCCTTTCCATTAGGGATTTTCACAGTGTCGGATTCAGTCTGTATTTCCACTCGCTTCGAAAACACTAGACGAGCCTACCCCCCTTGTCAACTCGCCCCCAACTCCCCCTCAACCGCCACAATTCTCACCCCCCAAACACCACAGAATTTGCCCATCCCACAACGCTTCTGCCCACCCCCAACCCACAATTTTCACAAAAATATCACAACAACCGATGGCATCCCCGCCACATGTATAATTAAAGCCAATAGCATCTAAAGGAAACGTGTTATGGAGATTTGATAACGTGTTAGTTCGATCACCTAAAGAAATTTTGTCGTAAAATTGGATACTACGCGCGTTCAATCAGCGGAAAAAAACTTTTGTCATTTCGAGCGTACCTTGTCATTTCGATCCCGGCTCGCATTTGTCATTTCGAGCGCAGCGAGAAATCTTAGAATTTTATAATTCCCTGAAACCCCTCAA
This sequence comes from uncultured Planctomycetales bacterium, assembly GCA_964569525.1. Classification (GTDB taxonomy): domain Bacteria; phylum Planctomycetota; class Phycisphaerae; order UBA1845; family PWPN01; genus JAAYCU01. Next base: position 313 of record CAZMVS010000267.1, on the reverse strand, counting down.
CGTCATGTCCTTTCGCCACTTTAAACTCCGGTGGCCGCGACATCGCTTTGGATTCTCCCCTACCAACCCCCAAGACCATCACATCGCACCGGGTGGGCAAAAACACTCAACCAATTACGCTGTGCACCCCTTGCTGACTCGCTGACTCCCCCCCTATCATTACTAACCATGACCCCCAATCTCCGCCAAAAACTCGACTACCTCGACCGCACCATCGCTTCCACCATGCACCGCCTCGCCCTGCCCGCCTTGCGCTTTTCATTGGCCGTCATTTTCATCTGGTTCGGCATCCTTAAGCCCATCGGCCTGTCAC
>CAZMVS010000266.1:0-3291 GCA_964569525.1 uncultured Planctomycetales bacterium | reverse complement strand
GCGGCCGGCGGCGAGGATGGCCTGGTGACCGCGATGCACACCGTCAAAATTGCCGATGGTCAGCACGATCCCGGAAAACCGGGCGGATTGCACGTCGTGAAAAACTTCCATTTCCGCAAGAATCCCTCAAAAACGGAACGTTGAAAAACGCAGGTCGGCAGATGATAGGCAGGCAGAATAAGGACAAGCCTTCACCCTGCATTACGCCGATCCTCTTGTAGCTTTGCTGAACAAGAGGATTCGCCAAACCGAATTATTGTATTCGTTAGATGACTATTTTAGCTCAGGGACGTTCAGCCAGCAGCGTTTCTTCCAGGAATCCAGTCCCATTTCGGCCAGTTGCACGCCCTTGGCACCTTCCAAAAGGTTCCACTTGAATGGCTTATCCTTGACTACGTGGCGGAGGAACAATTCCCACTGGGCCTTGAAGGCGTTGTCGTATTCCTGGTTGCTGGGCATTTGCGACCAAGTGCCGAAAAAGTCAATGGGATTGTCGATATCCGGATTCCAGACCGGCCGGGGTGTTTCCGCCAAGTGCTGTACCCAGCATTGCCGTAGGCCGGCCACCGCCGAGCCTTTGGTTCCATCAACTTGGAGGGTAAGCAGGTCGTCGCGGCGAACGCGTACGCACCAGGAGGAATTGAAATGGGCGATGACGTCATCTGCCAACTCGAAGGTTGCGTAGGCGGCATCGTCGGCGGTGCATTTATATTCCTTGTTGTTTTCATCCCGCCGCGCGGGTACGTGGGTGGCTCCCAGACAGGATAAGGCCTTGACCGGCCCGAAGGTGTTGTCCAGTACATATCGCCAATGGCAAAGCATGTCGAAGATGATCCCGCCGCCGTCTTCGGCTCGGTAGTTCCACGAAGGCCGCTGGCAGGGAATGTTGTCACCAGAAAAGACCCAATAGCCGAACTCGCCCCGCACGGAAAGGATTCGGCCGAAAAAGCCCATGTCGATCAACAGCTTCAGTTTCATTAAACCCGGCAACCAGAGCTTGTCCTGGACCACGCCGTGTTTTACGCCGGCCTTTTTCGCTGCCTTGTACAAGCCGAGGGCCTGTTCGGTGGAAAGAGCGGTGGGCTTTTCGCAGTAAATGTGTTTGCCGGCCTCGATTGCTTTTTGGACCCACTCCACCCGGCGGTCGGTGGTCTGGGCGTCGAAATAGATGGAATAATTTGGATCTGCCAAGGTGGCATCGACGTCAGTGCTCCATTTCTCCACGCCCGACATGGCGGAGAGCTTTTCCAGCTTGGCGGGATTGCGCCCGACCAGTATTGGATCGGGCATGATGACCTCGTTATTGCCGACGGGCACCCCGCCTTGCTTGATGATGGCCACGATAGAGCGCATCAGGTGTTGATTGGTACCCATGCGCCCGGTGACGCCGTTCATGATAATGCCGACTTTATGCGTTTTTATTGATGCCATGATTCTTTATCCTTGCCGATTCCTTATACAAAACTGATTCGAAAAATTCCTTTGCTCGATGCTGATGTCGTGCACATACGGCATGCGCTGCGATAGAACATAAGCCAATGTTCACCATTGAAAAAAACGTTCCATGTAGTCACCGCAAGCTCTTTTAGACTGCAAGAACGCGTTTACTCTTGCGGTTTATCCGTGCATTGCGGCCAGGCGCCTTCAGGTAGCGGGGGGACGTCCACGCCTTCCTTGGGCAAAGTGCCTGCCAGTTCCTGTTTCCAATGGGCCACGTCGCCGGCCGGCCCGTAAATGTACATCATATGCAGCGGCGTGTCGCCGATGTTGGTCAGTTGGTGAAATTCCTGCGTGGGGATGTTCACGATTTGCCCCCCGGTCATCACCTGCTTTTCCTTTCCGACGCACATTTCGCCGGTGCCGTCGATGATAAAATAGACTTCTTCCTGTTCCTGGTTGTGCCAGGGGACCTGACCGCCCTTGGGTTCCAGGGTCACATAACCGATGCAGAAATTTTTCAATTGAATCGGGGAGGGGCCGCCGACCAGGTTCTGGGTTCGGCGTCGGGCGGGGTAAGTCCGTCCTTCGACATCTTTGAGATCTACGATTTGCATAATGATCGCCTCCTTCAGCGGTTAAAAATAAATTTTTAATCCCCCGCGGGCAAAAAAGTCAGGTAAGGCCCGTTCTCCGCGAGCCTCTGCACGTACAAGGCGACCTCACGGGCATGGTAATCGCCCCACATGCTTGCCTCGCCGCAAGGAACTTTTTGTCCCTCGGGAATATGATCCCAGCCGTTGGGCCGATGGTACACCGAATGCAAAATCAGCCCCTGGTGGGCCGGATCAGTGCTCAAGTACGGTTCATCGAACAGGGTATTCAAAACGGTCAGGCCGGACTGGAAATAGCGTTGGCCGGCATTCTTGTCGCCTTGCTGTTGCAGATAGCGGCCCAGGCGAAGCAAGCCTTGGGCGGCGATGGCGGCGGCGGAACTGTCCACCGGTTCGTAATCGTTATACGGATCGGCGGGCTTGTCCAGGTAGTTATCCATGTAAGCCAATCCCGGTGCCCCGGTATCCCAGTAGGGGATGGCATCAGTAGGCGTATGTTCGATGTAGAAATCGCAAGTAGCTCTGGCGGCTTCCAGCATGGTTTGCTGGACGGTCTGTCTGTCGCCGAATGGTTCAAGTTCTTGGTCCGAAAGGGTCTGGAAAAATTCCAACTGCTCGGGGTAACCGCACATCACCCAGGCCAGTCCGCGGGTCCAGGTGGTAAAGGGTGAATAGCCTTGTTGGGAATTCGGGCAGCGATATTTGCCGTCGTTGCAATTAAAAACGGATTCGTGAACCACGCGGCCGCGAAGGTCATAGCTGTCTCGGCCTTGGCCGTAATAAACAGTATATTTGGCCGTGTTGTTGGCATGTTGAATAAGGCGATCCAGTAGGGAAATGGAACGATCACCTTCGTCTTTGATGACGTGACCCAATCGATGTCCAACAGCCAGCACGCGCAGCGAACGAATAGTGTCGGCAAAAAGCGAGTGGGGACCGTTGAAGGAACTGATGAACCCGCTGCCGTCGGCGGTGGTGGTCCAGCGCTTGGCCTGCACGGCGGCGGAACATTTCAAGGCCATCTCGTAAAAGTTTTTCTCCCACTGGTCAAGCGGAATACGCCCCTCAACCATCAGGCGAAGCAGGTTGCCGTAAGTGCTGACGTTGTTGAAGCCGTGATCGTGCACGCCGAAATGAGTGACGTGGGGAGCCATGATTTCCAGCGTTTTGCCCCGCCCGATGTCGAGGAATTCCCGCTCGTCGGTCGCGTCATATTGCAGGACGGCTGACCCGTATTGAA
>CAZMVS010000265.1:0-14562 GCA_964569525.1 uncultured Planctomycetales bacterium | reverse complement strand
GAAGGACGGTCGTACGTACGTGGCGATCGATACGGCCGGCCTGCGGAAGAAGAGCAAGATCGCCGACGATGTGGAGTATTACGGTTTTCACCGGGCCCAGTTGTCGGTGCGGCGGGCGGACGTTGTTTTGTTCATGATCGATTCGACAATGGAAGTCAGTCACGTGGACAAGCGATTGGGCAGTTACATTGCCGAGCATTACAAGCCCTGTATTCTGGTGATTAACAAGTGGGATCTGGCCAAGGGGCGGGCGGCCACCGAGGACTACGGCGAATACCTCTTGAAAGTTCTTCCAGGTCTGGATTATGCGCCGGTGGCGTTCACGACGGCCACGGAGAACAAGAACGTGCAGACGGTGATCGATCTAGCCGCCTCGTTGTTTAAGCAGGCCCGTGTACGGGTACCGACGGGCGAGTTGAACCAAGCCATCCAGGCCGCCACCAGTGAGAATCTACCATCGCCGAAGCGGGGCACGGGGCAATTGAAGATCCTGTATGCCACGCAGGTAAGCACCTGTCCGCCGACGATTGTTTTGTTCGTCAATGATGCTTCGCGGGCGACGAAAGGTTTCGAGCGGTTTTTGTTGAACCGGCTGCGGGAGATGCTGCCCTTCGCCGAGGTGCCCATTCGGTTGATTTTCCGGGGGCGGCGGGCGATGAACCAGTATCGCGAGCGGAACGAATGAGCGGTTGTGAATCGATCCAGATCCGGTTGTCCGATCATTACCCGGCGTATGCCCGGCTGTGGCTGCCCGCGTCTCCGATCGGAGCGGTGTTGTATTTGCACGGGATTCAATCGCACGGGCAGTGGTTTCTTGCGTCGGCCCAGCGATTGGCGGATGCGGGGTTTGCGGTTTTGCTGCCGGACCGCCGGGGTAGCGGGCGAAACGAGATTGAGCGCGGACATGCGGGATCGGCACGGCGGCTGATGCGCGATGCGGCGGAGTTTCTGGACGAGTTGCACGTGCGCAGCGGGTTTGATGGGTTCCACGTGGTCGGGGTTAGTTGGGGAGGCAAATGGGCGTTGGCCATTCAGCGGCAGATGCGGGAGCGGATCGCCAGTTTGACGCTGGTGGCACCGGGATTGTTCCCGCAGGTGGATTTGTCGTTGTGGGCCAAGGTGAAGGTGGCGTGGTGCGGGCTTTTTCATCGGCGGGCGATGTTCGATATTCCGTTGAACGATCCGGCCTTGTTTACCGCGGATACGCATAAGCAAGCGTTTATTCGGGATGATCCGCTGGCTTTGCACAAAGTGACGAGTAGTTTTCTGTTGACCTCGCGCCGGCTGGATGGTTATGTGCGGAAGGTTGGTCGGCAGGTGAGCGGGCCGCCGCTGCAGGTGTTTCTGGCGAGCGGTGATCGGATCATCGACAATCATCGGACCAAGGAGTTTATTCGTCATTTGGATTGGCCGACGCGGGAGATCAACGAATATTCCAAGGCCCAGCATACCCTTGAGTTTGAATCGGATGCGGAGCCTTACTTTGAAGAATTGATCAGTTGGTTGACACGCGCGAATCATATCAGTGGCCCTTCGCAAACCAAAGGCAGCATACCATCGCAGTCGAGTTCCGTCGGGTAAGCGCAGCAACGAAGGTTTGTTGTTCATAAATGAAGCGTAATCCACGTCATTTCCCCTATTGAAAATGGGTTCAAATGGGTTTGTTTTCATACCTCCGATTAGGGCGGGTTTTTGTTGTAAACATTTACAAATAATGTGTTTATTGTGATTTTGAAATGGGTTTGTTTTTTAAAATTTTTTCAGGTAGCGAGTCAGCAAGTGAGTAATTGAGCAAAGCAATTACGGCGGACCGGGACCCATGAGCAAGGGTGGTAGATTGGGGAGCAATTGCAATCAACAGTTGGATCAGCATATTCATTTCAGTGTTCTCCCTTATTAGGTGGTTATGTTTTCCGTTTATCGTTTCCTATTGGCATAACACGGCGGGTGTTCCGCTGCGGTGAAACGCCGCGAGAAGTGTAGAGAATCGAAAGGGGAAAGTTGAAGGTGAATATCGGTGCGGGGGAAGGACGGCGTACCGGGAAAGGAAAATAGGAGAGCAGTAGAGCAAGAAGGGAAAAGAGTTTTCATTGGAGTGTCAGCGTTACGCAGGAAGACTTTTCACATTTTCGGATGCTTTTTTTGGTGTGAGCTATTATAGTAAAAGGCATGTCGAAAGATATTATAGATTCTAATTGGAGTTTATCGAGAATACTTGAAACGGTCCGTCAATATTGGGGTTTTGACGAATTGCGGCCGTTGCAGGAGGAAGCCATCCGCGCGGGGCTCGATCAGCGGGATACGCTGGTAGTGCTGCCGACGGGAGGCGGGAAGTCGCTGTGTTACCAGGTTCCGGCCGCCCTGGTTGGTGAGACCGACGTGGTGGTTTCACCGCTGATTTCACTGATGAAGGACCAAGTCGATGGATTGCGGGAGTGCGGGTACCCGGCAGCGGCGCTGCACAGCGGGATACCGTTTGCGGAGCGGCAGCGAATTGAAGGGCAGATCGCCTCGGGGAAATATCGGCTGGTGTTTATTGCACCGGAACGACTGCTCACCCAGCGTATGCTTAACCTTTTCAGGCGGTTGCCGGTGCGAGCGTTCGCAATAGACGAAGCGCATTGTATCAGCCATTGGGGACACGACTTTCGTCCGGAATATCGCCAACTCGCCACGCTTAAGAGACACTTCCCGGATGCAAGCATACATGCCTACACCGCAACGGCTACGCCCAAGGTACGTGAGGACATCGTCGCGCAATTATGTCTCCGGGATCCCCATGTGCTGGTCGGCAGGTTTGATCGTCCAAACCTTGTGTACCGGATCATCCCGCGTACAGACGGTCACGCCCAGGCACTGGAGGTTGTACAACGGCATGAGGGACAAGCCGGAATCATCTATTGCCTGAGCAGGAAAGACGCGGAGTATATGTCCGAGTTTCTCAAGGCGAATGGGGTTAAGGCGGCGTTTTACCATGCCGGGATGGATGCAGACGATCGCCGCCGTGTGCATGAAGCCTTCGCCGCTGAGAAGTTGGATGTCGTGTCCGCTACGGTGGCCTTTGGGATGGGTATCGACCGCAGCAACGTACGGTTTGTAATCCACGAAACGATGCCCAAATCGATCGAGCATTATCAGCAGGAGACCGGTCGGGCGGGGCGCGACGGGCTCGAGGCAGAATGCGTGCTCTTTTATTCGGCGTCCGATGTCTTTCGTTGGGAAAGCTTGATCGAGAAGAGCGCCCAAGAAGCTAAAAACGGTGACGAAACGGCCAGCTCAATGCGTCATCTGCTCAATCAAATGAAACGGTTTTGCTCGCGGGTAGAGTGCCGTCACCGAATGCTCTCCGAGTATTTCGGGCAAACTTATGACAGTGAGCGTTGTGGGGCATGCGACGTGTGTTTGGAGGAGACGGAATGTCTTGACGAAGGCACCGTCATGGCCCAGAAAATTCTTTCGTGCGTGGCCCGGGTTCAGGAGCGTTTCGGCATCGGGCATGTGGTGGACGTGCTGCGCGGGGCGGACACAGAACGTGTCCGGCAATGTGGTCATGGAGATCTCAGCACCTACGGATTGTTAAGGGAAATCGATAAGAAATCATTGACGAACCTGGTTTACCAGCTGCTTGATCAGGATTTGTTAAAACGCAGTGACGACGGGTATCCGGTACTCAAGCTCAACGCGAACTCATGGGCAGTACTTCGCGGCCAACGCTTGGTACAACTTGTTCAGCCAAAGCACAGAGGTGTGAAACACGCCAAAGTGGACGAGGATGAGTGGAAAGGTGTCGATGAGGGATTATTCGAAAGTCTGCGATTGCTGCGGCGTAGCGTTGCAGCGGAGCGTGATGTGCCGGCATATATTATTTTCGGTGACGCGACGTTGCGGGAAATGGCCCGTGTCAGGCCGGGGTCGATTGAAAGTTTTATGAACATCCGTGGTGTCGGGCAGCGTAAGCGCGCGGAGTTCGGTGAGCAATTCGTACAACATATCATCACGTATTGCCAGGCGCACAATCTGTCTTTTGACGTCGGCGTCGTTAGCCGTCCACGAACTTACAAAATGAAAAAGCCGACAAAATCGCGAGCCAAAGCATTCGAGATGTTCGCTGAAGGACACAGCATCGACGAGGTGGCCGCAGCGGTGGAGCGTGCGCGCAATACGACCATGCAATACCTGGTTGAGTTCATTCAGAAGAATAAACCCGAGGATATCGACACCTGGGTTGATCCGGCGACTTATTCCGTGGTGGAGGAAGCGGCGAGTCAGACCGGGACCGATCGGCTTAAGCCTATTTTTGAAAAGCTTGAGGGTAAGATTTCATACGATGCGATCCGGCTGGTCGCCCGTCACATGGAAGCCAAGGAATAGTAATTTCGGTGGTGAGAGCCGGCCCTAACGTTTGCTGTGGGTGATGACATGTAAAATTTTATCCCGGGTTTGGTGGGGGTTCTCCGGGGCGTAGAGCGTCGCTTCGGGCCTTGATCCGCCGGTGCTTGCGGTTTGGACGCGGATTATCCAAAGCTCCATAGCGTTGAGAATTGGTCCCTGAACCAGTTGCAGGTCAGTAATTTTTTCCAGCGGGATACGCTTTTCCTGACGATACAGAACAAAGCCCCATAGCGCAAAGCAGCTTTTTATCGACAAGCTTTCCTCATTTAATCGGTAGTCCAAAGATTGCGCCCAGTTTCGAATGGCTTTGGCCAATCCCAACCTTAAGACGATTTTGCCAAGGATATAGAAACCGGCGATCAGGCACAGCACTTCACGATATCAAACCACCCGCTCCCGCTTAATCGAGAAGGTTACCTCATCCACCGTTCAATCTCCTTAAAAAGGTATTCCACTTGATAGGAAGTTGTGCTTGCCCAGCCCATGGGCGAGCGGGAACTCAATCACTACAGCCGCCTACCTTACCAATCGAGCGAGGGAAATCGTCTTGCCCGGAAAACCAATGAAGCACCGGCTACGCTATACGGAAACGCCAAGTTGGACAGGCAACTATAATTTAAAAACAGTAAATCATCGTTGTTAAAAATCTTATCGGTAGTGGTTCAGGTGCGTCAATAGCACTAATTAAATCTAAAATCGAACCTGTTTTGTATATATTGACTTTGCAGGGAAAAAACAAGGGGGGAGACGGCTACACAAGCAGCGGAATTGGTGTAAAATGTGGGGTTGTGTCATGATCTATCGGCTTATGAGGCGGATGTGGAAGAAATGGACTTGCTTGGGCGAGATCAAGGAAAGGAACACCCATGAGTATTGACCTGAAGAAAGATTGTGCTTATGCGTTGCTCGTGCCGACGAGTATGGGGATTCGACTGACGCCGGAGAACGGCCAGCCGATGCATTGCGGCTCTCGTTTTATCATGCAGGCAACCAGTGCGGAGTCGAACGTGGCGAGCGTATCGTCGTACCTGGGATTGCCGGTCAAAGTACTGACCACGTTCGTGAAGGGTAGCCCGATCGCCCGGTATATCAAGGACGACCTGGGCAGCAGGCACATGGACTACGAAGGGCCGGAGGTCGATCAGGGGGATCCGTGGGGGTATCGGCACCAGTTTAACCTGGCGGACAGCGGGTACGGTTCGCGTGGGCCGCGGGTGCATAATGATCGTGCGGGCGAGGTCGGCAGGACGTTGAACGTGAAGGACTTCGACCTGGAGCGGATATTCGGCGAGGAGGGGGTGCAGATGATGCACGTGTCGGGGCTGATCGCCGCCCTGTCGCCGGAGACGAGTCAGTTTTGTGTGGAGTTGGCCCGGGCGGCCAAGAAGCACGGCACGCGGATCAGTTTTGATCTGAATCATCGGGCGTCGTTCTGGAAGGGACGCGAGAAGGAACTGCGGGCGATGTTTACGGAGATTGCCGCGGCGTCGGACGTGTTGGTGGGTAACGAAGAGGATTTTCAGCTTTGCTTGGGAATCGAAGGTCCCGAGGCGGGCGGCAAGGACGTGGCGGCGAAGATCGAGAGTTTCAAGGGGATGATCGAGCAGGTGAAGAAGTGTTTTCCGCAGGCGGAGGTTTTTGGGACGACGCTGCGGCAGGTGGTTAGTGCGAATTGCCACCTATGGGGGGCGATCATGTCGGTGGGGAATGATTGGCACGTGGTTGAACCGCGGGAGATTCCGGTATTGGACCGGATCGGCGGTGGTGACGGCTTTGTCGGCGGGATGCTGTACGCCATTTTACGCGGCTGGGAGCCGGAGAAGTGGGCGCAATTCGGCTGGGCGTGCGGCGCGCTGGCCACCACGATGTTAACCGATTATTGCCAGCCGGCGGATGAAGACCAGGTGTGGAGTATCTGGGAAGGGAACGCCCGGGTGCGGCGGTAGAACCGTTCACGACACAAACACTGGTCAATACCAGTGGGACATAATACATTTGAACGATATCAAGGCCGACCTCGTGGAATGCGAGGTCGGTTTTTTGTTGACAACCGTTTTTGTTAAAAGTAAAGAATGAGAAGTGGACAATTAGAATCCATAATAGAATGCAATTATATGCGATCTACAAATATTTTTGGAGCATACTCATGTATAAATACCGGCGATTGATTGGATTCTTTTATAGTTTAGCCATATTGATAACACTTGGTCGGGTATATGGCGTAGATACACAAGAGGAATTCTCGAGCGTTGTTGGAACACGAAATTTAACAACTGTCTGGTCAAGGAAAGGCGCTTTTTCCTCTCTTGCAATTGATAATGAACAAAAGGAAATATTTGCGTTTCATTTCAGCGGTAAAGTTATCGTTTTCAGCGTAGATGGCAGGGAAAAACGTCGTTTTAAAATCGGTAAACAGGCAGGCGAGATTCGATGCGCCAATTTGATTGGAGATGATAAAAATGAAATTCTCATATTCAAGACCTTTCCGCGCACACTTCTAGCAACAGATGGAGACGGTCGGAAACTTTGGGAATACGAGAAGAGTTTCAGCATATGCGATGTCTGGCCTACCGATCTAAACAATGACGGCAAAGACGAAGTCGCTATTGGATACAGTGGTACGAGAGGTATCCATGTTTTGGATAATAAAGGCAAAAAGCTTTGGAAACATAAAAATATTTATAATGTATGGCATATTTGTGGTGGAGATTTAACGGGGGATTGTCGGCCAGAGATTATAGCTTCCTCAGCTTCCGGGAAAGTATATATATTTAATGGTAGAGGCAAAAACCTGAAAACACTAAGGCCAAATTGTTACGCCAACATGGTCCGCCTGGCAAAACCAGATAACAAGAACGAAAATGCTACGATTCTCGTTGGCGGCCACGATAAGGAAAAGAAACCAGTCTTAATCGCGCTGGACATTATGGGCAAACAAAAATGGTCACGAATACTTTCAAATAATGAAAAGGATAACATACATACAACACGCATTACCTGCAATCGGCCATGGGCAGTTGTTGGCTTAAGTAACGGTGATGTGAAGGTAATTGATATAATTACAGGCAAGCAAATCGTCAAAACAACCGCGAAGAACGCCTATCCCGCTGTTGCATGGTATGAACCTCAAAATACAAAAGATGCCCCTCTGCTAATTGTCGCTGCTGGTGAACGGATTAGTGTTTTTCAGGTCGAACAGCGAAAACCAACAACTACCAAGCAAGCAAACGATTAGGAAAGATTTTTACTCTATTTCACAATAATGGCCGGATACGTATGAATTCATGTTCAGTGACCGACTCATGTGCTTATCGAGGATAGTAAGAAGTTTATATTGGTTTCGATGGTGTCAATGCGCATCGAACCGACTTTTGCGCAAGCGACGGACATGGGCATTGACGTCGGGGCGGGATGTGGTTTGACGGTGGTTTGATGTTTTTTGAAAAGCTGGTCCGCCCAGATGTTCCAGACAACACCGAAGTGGATTGGAATTATGCCCAGGTATTTCCAGGGCGAGGGGATCAGGCGCGCAAATGGCAAAAGAAAATGCACGGCAACCATAATTGCGATGGAAGCAGCCAAAAGGGTCGGGGGCATGGGCCAATTCGATTTCATAGGAGTTCTGCCGGTAATTGCCAAAGTCGGTTTTTCCCCGGTTTTTTAGATGAACGGGATTGTACATCCGGGGATTATAGTTCACCAGAATGATGGAGAGGTAGGACCTGTTCCGGTCTGGGCAATGAGGATGATTAGGCAGTTTATAACGGTGTCATATCGGTACGATATCGGGTGAGCAATCACAATACCTTTAGTTTCCGACGAGGGATCAAACACAAATCCCGCCATACCGAAGTTGACCAGCCGCTCGCTGTTAATCTACCCAAATGAGATGCGATAGATCATGACGGGGAGGACGTTTAGCGTGTCGTTTATTGCAGGCTCATTGCGCCTGCCTGTGGGCGGATAGATATGTGCCCATAACGGCTTTCGCTTGGCGACCGGCTCGCTGTCTGGCGGGTGATCAATAATCGTCCACTACTTACTTACCCGGCGCAAGCCTGCCGTGGCATAGCTTCAGCGAAGCCGGGTTCGAAATGCGTCGGGTTCCAAAGCGAACAGTTTTTTTGACCAAGATTAATATACACCACTGGTGAGGTTTGACATTGTTCGGGCGTTTGTTATAGTAAATTAGCGGAGGCTAAAATAGATGACTCCCAAGGAAATAGCCAGACTGCTGAAGGTACTGTCCGTGGAAACACGCGTGCGAATTGTTCAGCTTCTTAAGGGGCGGGCATTGTGCGTTAATGCCTTGGCCTCTCGCTTGAAGGTGACGCAAGGAGCGGTGTCGCAACATCTACGGTTCATGCGCGACGCGGGGCTTGTTATCGATGAAAAACGTGGCTACTTCGTTCACTATCGTCTGAACGAAGAGACGCTTACATCGTGGCGAGAAGAGATAGGTCAATTGCTGGACCCACAGTACGGGACCGGCCCCGACACAAATGAAAAACCACAATGTGCTGCTATCAAAAAAAGCAAGAAAGCTGCCGGAAACCGGAGAAGCTGAAGGGAAAGATAGAGGACTACACAGCGGTTCAAATCTGCAAATGCCGCTGAGATGGAAAAGAACATACCTTTAGAGGGAAAAAGAAATGATGGACCTGATTCTTGAAATGAACCATCATGGACGCGGATTCGGCCCGGCCGAGTGGTTTTGGCTGGTCGTCGTAGGCATGGTCGTCTTGGTGATCGCGGTGTTTGTGTATTGGCAGGTTCGCCAATCCGATGGGCTATCTCGAACCGAGCGCCGCGAACTCGATTCGACCGAGGCGGAAATCCTGGCTATGCTCCGGCAGACCGGGAGACCCCTTTCGCAGGCCGAGATTGCCGACATTCTCACGTTGGACGCCGATGACATCGGCGAAGCCGCGCAACATCTGGAAGTGCGAAATTTGATCCAACGCCAATGGTCTTCTGAGCAACAAACGTACATTATTATATCGACCGGCGGAACGGTGGAGGATCAGGCGTGAACGCAATCATCCACGTGCAAGAATTGATAAAGTGGTTCGGGGACATTGAGGCCGTCGCAGGCGTGGACTTCGAGGTACGTGAGGGTGAGCTTTTTGGATTTCTTGGACCAAACGGTGCGGGCAAAACCACGACAATCAACATGCTCACCGGTCTGGCTCGGCCGGACGCGGGGTTAATCCACGTCGGTGGTATCGATTGCTCGAAGGATCCCAAGGCCGCCCAACACTTGATGGGAGTAGTGCCCGATGAGAGCAATCTTTATCCCGAGTTGACAGGCTTCGAAAACCTTTGCTTCTGCGGGGCACTATATGGCATGGGTAAGGCAGACCGTGAAAAGCGTGCCGCCGAATTGCTGGAGCAATTTGGTTTAGCCGAAGCCGCTGGACGCAAATTTGCCGGCTATTCGAGAGGCATGAAAAGGAAGCTTACCATCGCCGCCGGAATCATCCACGCTCCTCCCATCTTGTTCCTAGACGAGCCGACGACGGGGATTGACGTGGCCAGTGCCCGCCAGATTCGCCAGCTCATCGCTGACCTCAACGCGGGGGGAAGGACGATTTTCCTGACCACTCACTACATCGAAGAGGCTGAGCGGCTTTGCCGGCGTATCGCTTTTATCGTTAAAGGGCGTATCGTCCGCATTGATACCGTTGAGAACCTGATGCGCCAAACGAAAGGTCATTACGTTGTGGAATTTTCCATTTCTCACAATGTTTCTGATCTATGCAGTCAGATCACTACCGAGTTTGCAAAACTAAAATGTAAAAAGGTTAAGGATGATGCTATTCGCGTGGAGTCGCCGGAACCTATCCGTGTAGGCCCGCTGGTACGCCTTTTGGAAGACAACAATGCAGAAGTATCTGAAGCCCGAAAGATTCGCGTCAGTCTGGAAGATGTGTTTGTTCACGTCACGGGTATTGAGGCAGGAGCAATGAAGCAGGAGAAGGCGAAGAGGGGAGGCGGTTCATGAAAACATGGATTGTATTCTGGAACATACTGAGAAAGGACATTCGAACTTATTACCTTAAACCGCCCAACATCAGCTGGGGTTTGTTGTTTCCGCTGGTCTGGATCACCATGTTCTTTGTTCGCTCCGGACTGGGTATCGAGAACCTGCCCGAATTACTTCCAGGCCTCGTTGCGCTGAGCATTTTATTTGGCACGACCAGCGTTCTTTCCGTAACTGTAACGTTTGAGAAGAAAGGTCGCTCATTCGAACGGCTATTGCTAGCCCCTATCTCCTTAAAACTTCTCATGTTAGCCAAGACCACCGGTGCGATTCTTTTCGGGGTGATCAACGCGTTTGTGCCGCTTGTGATCGCATCGTTTTTGACAGATCTGTCGGCGATCCAATGGGCAATCCTTACTCCTGCCGTAGTCCTCATTGCCGTCGCTTCTACATTCCTTGGATTGTTTATTGCCGTTTCCGTCAAGGAAGTGTTCGAGGCGCAGACCTTTTCGAACTTTTTCCGTTTCCCGATGATTTTCCTGTGTGGTTTGTTTTTCCCCATTGAGCAGCTGCCCGTCTGGCTTCGGCCACTTTCGTATCTTCTGCCTCTAACCTATGGGGCGGATGTGCTTCATGGTTCGATTCACGGGCAGCCACATCTACCGTTAGTCCTCGACTTCGGGTTGCTAACGGCATTTTGTGCGTTCCTTTTCGCCGCGAGCCTGCGGAACATCCGAAAAAAGTGGATTGTGTAGTCTGACAAAGGTTTGGTTTCACTGCTGGTCCCGGAAGCAACCCGGCGGTTAACCCGTTTCAACCTGTTCACGAGAGAGTCCGAGAGTTTTTGGATAGTTTTTAATTCCCAAAGGAGTTTTTAAACGGAACGCATGCAGAGCGGCGAGATTGCGGTCGGCTTTGCGTATCCTTATCAGGCGTCAGGCTTCATTGTGCAGAGGTGTCGATGCACCCACTAAATCTATAGCTGGAGCGGAAGTGTCCCGGGGGTGACGGTTGTCAGGCAGTCGGGGTGGCAGCGATCAGCAAATAGAACGTGTAACCGTAGTGCTGGCTGTATTGCCGGAAAAGATCGATCTCGGTCTGCATTTCAGCAACGACCGCCTGCATAGTCGCGTCGGGCTTGGACATCGCGGCGATGCGTTCGAGCATAGGGTTGTAATAGTTATCCCACCATGCTTGCGCGGGTAGGCGGCGCGTGTTGAAAACGTCGAATCCCGCTGCCTGTGCACGGGCGGTGTTCTCGTCCTCGTCAGCGATGGCTGGGTAAGCTTCCTCCCAATAGCGACGCGGCTGGTCCGGCACATTGTCGGTGAACCAGGTCAATTCGCTGATGACTGCGACGCCGTTCTGTGTCAACAGTGGCCGCCACTTCTCGAGGGCACCAGCGAATGTCAGGTTGTACGCCGCCCCTTCCGACCAGAGCAGGTCGACGCTGCAGGGCTCCATGGGCAGATCGGCGAAGTCGCACGCAAGCGGATGGATGCGGTCCGCCAGGCCACGCGTGCGGGCCTTTTCCATCATTTCATCGAGGAACGGCTGCGCGAAATCGACCGCCGTCACCGGTACGTCAAAGTGCTCGGCCAGCAGCAATGCTCCAGCACCCGACCCGCAACCAAGGTCCACGATGCGCGGCTTCGGAGGGAGCGTCGGTAACTCGGCCAGAATTTGGCGGGAGAAAGCCGCATCGCCTGGACCTTCACGGCCAATGCCACGGTGCAGATCAATCAGTGCTTGGATATATTCGTCCATGTAGTCATAGATTCTCTCCGTGCCGTCGGTTGGGTCAAGCTTTCCCGAACACGCCAGCGTTGCAGAAGTCGCACAGCCTCATCGGAAAGGCTCCCTGAGTTCGAAATCACTGCGGGGTCCGGAAGCAACCCGGCTGTTAACCCGTTTCAACCTGTTCACGAGAGAGTCCGAGAGTTCGCGACTAGATTTTCGGCCAACGGGAGCAAACGTGATGGTTGCTTTCGGATTCCCGAGTCGAACGAGTTTCCAACGGTGGCTGGCCGTAAGCTTCTGTTTTGCCAGGGCTTGCGGGGTTAACGGGTATCGAGCGTGGAAGCCTTATGTCGTTCCGCATCCATCGCTTCGCCCTTCATCCATTGAGTGAAGTCACTGACGTTTGCAATAATAGGGCCTTTCCCTATTTTTCCTAAGCGGCGCGCTATTCCTCGTCGCTGTCCATAGACTTGTTGGGGAGCTCTTTATGTGGTCTTGGTCGATCTCTGTCAAACATCATTGAAGGTGCCGCGCTCATCGAGAGAGCAAGCATAGTGATGAAGGCAATTAGGAGCAATTTCAGTGTCGAATGCTCCCCAGATATCAGTATAAAAAATGTCACCAAACTCGACATTAGACCCACTAGGCTCGTTGTCCATGCGGTCAAGCGTCTACGATACTCATAGTTTTCCTGTCGACTCTCCTTCATGTGGCCAATCTGTGGCGATTCGCGAAGAGCTGAGAGTTTTTCGCAGTAGTCCTTCTTGACCGTCAACGGAATGAACTGTGAATCCATGATGTCCTTTATCATGCAGTCGACTAGCTCGTTCATAGAAAACAAGGCATCCACGGGCAAGTCATACTTGCGAGCTGTGGCAGAAATCAAGGAGACAATAATCTCAGCCTCCGGAATAGCTGCTTCTGCAACGGTCGGAGTTAAAGACTTGAGTAGTTCGGTGTTGGCCAGGAAGATTGTCTGCTTCCGCTCCTTCTCAAGTCTGCGCGATAAGAGAAGCCTTGAGCCCATGGCAATGATCAACCCGCTGAGGAGACCACCACCGATTCCGATGGTCCAGTTGTTGTTAATCAATTCCATTTTCTATATCCCCAACACTGAGTTCAGCCGCATGCGGTTTTCGCCATGACGGCTTGCGGGATTTACAAGTAGCGAGCACGGGGTGGCGAGCTCAATAATCGGATCAGTTCCCGCCCATGTGGAACTCGTTGAACGTCTTGAGTAGTTTCATCGTCGCTTCGTAGTCGAGTTTGTCCCCCTCGTACTCACACCGGTACAAGCCCTGGAGGTTCGAGGGCAACGGGGTGCCTTTCTCAACCAGCAGAACAACGTTTTTGTCGCATAGCGCAATGGCCGCACCAATCTCAATCAGCACGTTTTCGTTGAGGCGATGTACTTTATCGCCGTTTGGAGCCAGCGACTCGCCTTCACTTACAACGTGGATCACTGCCGCCGCACATGACCTCATGTCCTGGAAGACCTTCTCCGGGACCGGTATCGCAGTACTCTCCTTCTCGACGGACACGACAGCTTCGAATTTCCCAAATGTCAGGATCTCCTTAATCTGCGTTGTGATCGACCGATCCTTCCCATGAGAGATGAAGACTCGGTTGATCTGCGGATGCTCAGAACTGGCTTTGGGCGCTCGCGGTTGTCCTGCCGGTGGGAGTTCCGGTTGCTTCGGTTCTGCATCGACTTCTTCACCAATGCTCTGCTCTAGTTCGTCGTCGACAGCATCAGTTGGTTGGGGATCGTCGATGGCGACAAAGGGACCTGTTTTCGTCTGATGGATAATCCCTGCCGTCTCACCGTTGTGCTTCAGCAGTTCCACAACTGCGCTTGCTCGATTCTTGGGAACGTCCATCCCAACAAGCACATTCTCGGCAATCTTATCCGAGGGGAATTTGGCCTTGTTATATTTACGGAAGAACTCGCCACAAATGCGTGGGCGCAGGACTGCTTCTGCCTTTGCGGCGACATCGTTACCTTCCTCCTCCGGTGCCACGATACGTCGTCCAAGGTCGGTCAGCGAGATTGCTTTCGCATTACAGCCCCCCTCGGTGAGACCATAGCCCAGAGAAGCGCCGCACAGGTCACGCCACAGAGAACTGGTCGGAGACAGATCGACTGACATCGCCAGCTGGTGTGGTTGGGCTTCCTTGCCGGCAAAGTCATCCCAAAGAGACTGGGCCAATCGAAGGCTTTCGCTTAGCGTATTCTTGGGAAGATCGGCTTGACTGACATATGAACGCTTGCCGGATCGGGGCTTCTGCTCTTTGGCAGGCTCAGTAGCAGACTTCTTCTTTGCCATAACCGCTCTCCCGTTACCCCGTTCTACTGCCGAGAGCGGTGAGAGTCTGAGAGTTACCCCTCGGGGAACTTCGTTATCACGCGACTCGCGCTCGGCGTCCGTAGTTTCTGTGGCCCCGTG
>CAZMVS010000264.1:0-20915 GCA_964569525.1 uncultured Planctomycetales bacterium | reverse complement strand
CTTTTTGAATGTTTTGATCGAATTATACCTTAAAGCGGATTATATAAGCAAACCAAAATATGGAAGCTAATTAACGATAACAGTCATTACAATTTGAATAAACATGCTTCTTGCAAGGGTTTACAAAAACTGCGGTCATAGAACGATTTGATTGCTTTTTCTTTGGCCAAAGCTGAAAACACGGCCTATATAGATTATGTTGGCGTAACAAGCGTTGTGTGCGGGTGTTTGTGGAATTTCCGGTCTGCTAAGCGGTCAGAGACAAGGAGAAACTTATGAAAAGCGTAGATATCATTGCAGCGGTCTTGGTGGTAATCGGAGCCCTGAACTGGGGGTTGGTTGGTTTAGCCAACTTTGACTTGGTAGCGACAATTTTCGGAGAGATGAGCGTCCTGTCCCGATTGGTGTATATCGTGGTCGGTCTTGCCGGTGTGTATCAGGCGGCATCGGTTAAGGCTATCCAACGCCGATGGGGTCATGCACCAACAATCGCCCATCCGTAAAGGAGCCTAAAGAGCAAAATTCATAGCGAAAATTATTGTTATAAAAATTTCCCTTAGCTTTTATTTACATAAAAGCTCAAGGGGGGTTGTGGTTCGATTAAATATGGTCGAACCACATTGTTTTTACATGTACTGAAAAATAATAAACCCCGAAATTCAGTAAACAAAACTATAAACAGCTGTTTTTTTGAAAATTTCACTCGCCACTAAATATGCTTTTAATGCTCATCCACGTCGTTCTGCCATGACGATTTAATTGTTTGAAGACGACACACAACGTCGACAATCTAACCGGGAGCAAATCCCGGTTCTGCTTCCACCCTACTTTCCAAATATCACAAACATGCTTTCGCCAAGTCGAAAATTCCGCTATGCTACAATTGAAGAAGGCTACCATTCGGAAAAGATAAACATCTTAGCTAAAAAGTACAATTAAGCTTTTAATAGCTCCATATAGTTTATTTAAAGGACCTTGGAAAGGATAGGCATGCGCGGCGAGTTGAGCTTGAACGGAAAATGGGGATTGACGTATGCGGAAGGGGCCATGCAGGTCCAACCGGAACATTTTCTGGGTACCCACTTAGAAGGTCGTCGACTAATGGACGCCGAGGTTCCCGCCCCGATCCACAAGGTTCTTATGGATGCGGGGATCTTGGAGAATCCCAATTTCGGATTGAATTCACTCAAAGCCCGGTGGGTGGAGGAGCAATTCTGGATTTATCGGCATCGATTTAACGTACCAAAGGAAGCGGTTGATCAGCCGGCGTGGCTGGTTTTCGATCGGATCGAAACCTGCGCGGTCTTGTATTTGAACGGGGAGGAGATCGGTCGCCACGGAAATGCCCATCGACCGGCCAGGTTCGAGGTCACCGGCAAGCTCAAAGCGGGTGACAATCTGATCGTAATGCAGGTAACTACGGGGGTGCACGAGGCGGCGGACAAGCCGGGCAAGGATTACTTCTGCCATCCGATCGACATGCTGACCAAGCGGCCTTGGCATCGCAAGCCGCAATATCAATGCGGGTGGGACTGGAATCCGCGTTTGATGAACGTAGGTATATTGGGAGATGCGCGGTTGGAGTGGTCGGCGGTTCCTCGGCTGGAACAGGTAAGTGTTTACGCGATACCCAATGGCGATCTATCCGAGGCGACGGTACACGTCCGGGCCATGGTTGAAGGAGTCTGTGAAAATGAGCAGGAAGGCACGCTGAAAATCCGGGTAACAGAGACCGGCCAGGAAGAAACAGTCGCGGTGAAAATTGCTCCGGGCGAGAATTGCCTGGAGGCGACGGTCACAATCGATCAGCCGAAGCTCTGGTGGCCGATTCATCACGGTAAGCAAAACCTCTATACCGTCGAAGTTACATTACATACGGGAAAAGAGCGACAATCATTAACTCGCAAGACGGGCATCCGCAAAGTGGAGATCGATCAGCCGCCGCATCCGGACCAAGGTCGCTATTTTCTGTTGAAGATCAACAACCGTCCTATTTTTTGCAAGGGTGGCAACTGGGTACCGGCGGACATGATGTACAGCACGGTCACGCCGGAACGATACCAGCAATTAGTGGACCTGGCAGTCGAAGCTAACTTCAACTTGCTGCGAATATGGGGCGGCGGATTGTTCACCGATCATGCCTTGTGCGAAGCATGTGACGAAGCGGGGATATTAATCTGGCATGATTTTCTGTTCGCCTGTGCGAAATATCCGGGCGATGTGCCGGAGTTTGTAAACGAAGTTCGCACGGAAGTTACCCGGGCGGTGCGCGAGTTGGCCTGTCATCCGTCGCTGGTCGTCTGGTGCGGCAACAACGAGATCGAATGGGGCGACTGGGGCTGGGGATATGACGATACTTATCGCACTCACCCGCATTATGCCCTGTTTCATCGGGATATCCCGAAAATCGTGCAGGAGGAAGATCCGTCCAAGGCGTATTGGCTGAGTTCTCCTTACTCGCCGGATTACAAGCATCCGAATGATCCGACGGTGGGCGATCAGCATCCGTGGCAGGTGGCCATCCTGGTCAAGGGCGGAACCGACGGATGGAAGTATCGCGATCTCGTGGATCGTTTTCCAAATGAAGGGGGCGTTTTGGGCGCATCGACGCCGGCGACGTTGCGACAGTTCCTGCCGGAGGAGCACCAGTACCTATTATCGCCAAGCTGGGAACACCACGACAATCCCTTCGCGGTAATGGATTCGGAGCAGGGGAATCTTGGACATGCTTATGCCACCGTATCCCTATGGACGGGCCGGGATCCCTTTAAGATGGATTGGCCGGATTATGCATTTTGCAGCGGCCTACTGCAGGCGGAGGGATTGCAGGAATACATTCACAATTACCGCCGGCGGATGTTCAGCAGTTCGGCGGCGATTTTCTGGATGTATAACGATTCCTGGCCGGTAACCCACGGCTGGACGATCGTGGATTACTATCTGCGGAAGAAATTGGCGTATCACCCCGTGCGGCGGGCCTTTTCGCCGGTCACCGTGATCGTGGTTGACGAAGGTGAGGAGGTGGTTATTTACGGGGTGAACGATACGCCGGCGGACTGGTCGGGACAGGTACGTTGGGGGTTGTTCAAGTTGGCAGGCAGTTTGCCGCTGGACAAACAACAAAAAGTGACCTTGCCCGCCAATGCCTCCACACCGCTGGCCCGATTTGACAAAGAGCGATGGACGGAAGTGGGATACGCCAACAGCGGTGCTTTT
The DNA here is from genome assembly GCA_964569525.1 of uncultured Planctomycetales bacterium. Lineage (GTDB taxonomy): Bacteria > Planctomycetota > Phycisphaerae > UBA1845 > PWPN01 > JAAYCU01. Next base: position 17,699 of record CAZMVS010000264.1, on the reverse strand, counting down.
GCCGTGCTTTATGATGGTGAACGGCTGATCGCCCAGCACCGACTGTTCGTGGAACGGTTCGGGCGGTTGAATTTCGGGGGCGAGCCGCAAATTTCCATGCAGCGCGACGGGGACATGTTGAAACTCGAATCGCCTACCTTCGCCTGGGGGGTGTGCCTGGACGAGAACGGGGAGCTGCCGATAGCGGACAATTGTTTCGACCTGATCCCCGGGATTCCGTACGTGATTCCATGGAGCGACGACCTGAGTGAGCCGAAGATCGACCGCATCGGCAATCGGGATTGTACGCCGCCGGGTGGTTTATCGCGCTAAACGACAATTCACGCCATCAAGGCTTTGCACTTGAACCTTATAGCCGGCCGGCGTGTCGAGTTGATATACCAGCGTGCCTTTGTCATCTTTTTCCCAGCTTAGTCGGCAAGGTCCGTCAGGGGTGGGCATCGTACCGCGGCAGAAATCGAGATTCACATCACCGAAACGCAAATGGATGACCTTGTTGACGGTATCCACGCGGTAAAGGCCTAATACATCGCGGTATAGCACATTAACGGCGTGCGAGGCGAAACCATGATTGCAACTGGCGTAATCGCCGACGTTTTCCCACAGCGTGCCGGTTTTTTCAGCCATGTACAGGTTGTAGTCGATCAACTCGCGGGCCGCTTTTTGAACCAAACCGTTGCGGGAAAGCAAGTCCAAGCGCAGCATGATGCCGTTGAGCATGTTGGCCCCGTGAATTTCCGGGTATTTCTTGGTTTGTTTTCGTTGTGGGCCGAATTCGTTAGCCAGCTTTTTCCATAATTCGGGATATTTTTCAGGCGTGGCGGTGCCGGTATAAAAAGCATAATACTGGCAGGTTTCGGTGCGGTTGCGGGTTACCTGTAGTTTGTTTTCCTTGCGGACGGCATTGTCCACGAAGAAATCGCCGTCAAAAGACTGGTCGCGAATAGTTTGGCGAATGGTATCCGCTTTTTTGATAAGGTCGGGCTTGTCGTACATACGCCCGGCATCTTCCAAAACCTGGGCATACAACATATTACTGGGATAGTTGACGTCCTGGACAAAGGAGTTGGCGGCGGACCATTCGATGAACACCCAGCTTTCCAAACCTTCCAACAGGCCGTCTTTGTTTGCGAATTTATCGAAGTATTTGAGCAGTTTCATTACCTTGGGCTCGAAGGCGTGGATCATTTCATCATCGCCGCTACGGGCCTGGTATTCGCGTAATTCTAGGACAAACCACATGGCCCAGTTGGGGATAAAACTGTTCGGGCGATGGTCGGCTGGGTAGCACATGGGCAGCATACCCGCGGGCAGTTCGTCCTTTTTTTGATACAGGCGGTAATTTTCCAGGAAGTTTTTCTCGATCAGGTAATGGCCGGCCAAGCGAGGGGCAACGCGGGCGGTAAAATAACTGTCACACAACCAGCCGGCCCGCTCGCGGGAGGGGCAGTCCATGAAAATATCCACCGCGTTCTGACGATAGGTTTCCCGGCCAGCGTCAAAAATCTTATTCAATCGAGGATCACTGCAGGCAAAGTCAGCTTCCCATACATCGGGATTGGCGTATTCGCGTAAATAAACGTTGCTGACGCAGCACTGACCTTCTATAGCCATCAACTTGAGGTAGCGCAAGGTGTATGGTTCAAACGATTCGAGTTGATACGTTCCCGGCTGAAGTTCGTAAGCAATCAGGTTGATCCAGCCGGCCCGTTTGAAATCTACGTCCTTGCCACTGAGGATTTCGTCGAAGACAACAAACAGCTTGGCAGGCTCATCGCATTGAACCTGCAGGCCAACAAAACCGGTAAGGTTCTTGCCCAGGTCGAGGATATGGAAGGAATGCGCGGGCAATTGCAACGTAGCCGTCGCATCCATGGGTTCATCGACTTTTTGCTGCTCGGCAATCGCGGTTTTCTGGATGGTCAAGGCAGGTTTAGCGGCGAGTTTCTCAACCGGGTAGCCACCTCGACTCAGGCCGTAACGCAACACGCCCATGGATTTTTCTTTATCTTCCAGCGGCTGGCCGACCTTGAAGGTGCCGCTGCTCAAGTGGCGAACGGGTTGCCGCTTTGCAAAGCGGGAATAGGAGATTCGGCGGGGAAGCAGTTGGCGATCTGAAAGCACCTCGCATGTGGCAGGTTCTTTTTTGACGGAAGGATCATTTCGCCATTGGTCATAATTTTCCCGCAAGCGGCAAACCTCGGTAAAGGTCCGCTGCGAACTGTAGCGCTGAACCTTCTGGACTTTTTCCGGCAGAATGAAGGCTTCGAAATCCGCGCCTTCCCGGCCGGTGGCGGCCAATACCTTACCGTCAGCGGTTACCTCCGCCTGCAGCAAGGCCGGCATGTTGAGCAGGTAATAACTGTCGATGTTATAGCCGGCCACCTCGATGGCGATTACGTTGGGACCAGCCTCGAGTTGATCGGTAATATCCCATTGATCCACGCGGTAATAATCGTGGGCCGCCCGGGCCGGGCCGTGACCTGTAAATTGCCCGTTGACATAAAAGCGGTATAAGCTGGAGCCGGTCATGCGCAAAACGACTTGCCGATCTACCGGCGCGTCAATGACCGCGCGAAAACCAACGAACAGGTTCATCTCCTCGGACCGTCCTTCCGGCCAAACGGGTTTGGCAACGAGGAATTTATCATTCGGCTGGGGGCCGGCAAGCAATGCGGCAAACAAAAGAGGCAGGATCTGATACACGATTTATCTCCTCTCAACGATGATGGGGAAATCGGTTTTGACTAACGTGTAATAATTATGTTGACCCAACATTGTCACTAATTATCCGCTGTCGGCAAGTCGATTGGCTGGGTGATATTAATGATGGCTTGGGACGGCAGTTCATCCCACAAGACAAAGGCCCCTCTTTGTTTATAGATGTCCCATGACTTTTGATTAACGGTGACTTGTGTACTTTTGACTTCGGTGCTTCGTTGAACCTGAAGGGCAATTACAGAATCGCGAACATGGAGATTCTCCACGGCGATCTTATCCCAGTCTTTGGGCAAAGAGGGCAGGATTTCCAAACCCTCCGCAGTGGGCCGGACACCCAGGAAAATATCCGTGACCATGGCGGCGGGGACGACGGTCCAGATATAATCAACATGCCCGGTTCGCTCGCCGGTGATGGAGTTGTAATACTCCCGGAAGTGACTGGACTGTTCGAGATTACTAAAGACCATGCGGCAATTGATTTCCGCAAGACGGGCAGCCTCGTCGTAATATTCCGTTTCTTTGGCTCCCAAGATTACCAACCAGGAGAGTTCCACCCAGTTGCCCCCTTTCCAATGGAATTCGCCTTTATGCTCTTCGGGCATGTGACGGACGGCCAGGTTGGCGACGGGATAATCGGTGCCGAAAGATTCCGGCTCGTGTAGCAGCGAAATGATGCCGGGGGATTGTGCGTCGGTGGCCAAGCCCGCCCACAAGGGGAAGAAAGTGGAGATATCCTGCGCGCGGGCCCAGGTTCCGGTGAGCAAGTCGCGGCCATAATATAGTCCATCGGTTTCATGCCAGAGTTTTTCGCGCATGGCTTGCGTCCGGCGTTCAGCCTGTTGTTGCCAATGTTGCGCCTCTTGGGCAAGGCCCAGTTCGCGGGCCATCTTTGCCAGTGCTTTTTCTTCCTTGAGCAGGTAGCAGTTCAGGTCGAGGGCTTCCTGGTTTTCCGCCTTGCCCGTGGCGGTCCAAGTCACCAGGTCGGCGTCGTCGCGAACCGTCTCTACGAAATCCTTCCAATGCTGCAAAGGCAGATCGTTTCGTGTGCGGGCAGCGGAGCACCAAAAGTGCATGTACTTTTTGCCTACCTGGTAGGCCTGTTTCAAATACTCGCGGTCGCCACTCCAGGTATAAGCGGACCAGGCCTCCCACATGAGGAATGGGCAGGTGGCCAAACCGCGATGAATATTCTGCAGGCGGTGGTTCACGCCGTATTGAACGAAACCGTCTTCGCGCTGTACCTGGAAATGGCCGCGGAGATAATCCTTTGACAAACCAGGATCGATAAGGTTTGTAGTGAACACGCACAAATGCTCGTGGCCGTGGATGCCGTAACTCCACCAGCCCCAGGGATCGTGACCGTGGGCTCGGCAGAAGGTGTACCAAGGCGAATTTATCCGGTCCTGTGCGCTCCAAGTATTGGCCCGAGGCAGTTCCAGGCAGCAATAGACGTCCGCTTCCCACGATTCGCGGGGTAGTTCAAAAACGGGCATCCGCTGATACCACTGGTAGCTTTGCCGAACGAGTTCGGGCCAGTCGGCGATCAATGCTTCCCGGGTGGCATTAATCGCGTATTGCAGGGATTGGTCCAGCGTGGACTTCGGATACAAAACATAGCCACGATCAGTAACCGTTCGCTTGGGACCGAAACGATGCAGGTTCAACGCTAATATTAATTGGCGGGACTCACCGGCGGGTATGTCAATTTCATAAGTTAATACGCCTTCCCGTGGTTTTGTCTCTTTATCATCCTGCAATGAAAAACGATGTGCGCTCGGGCGGCGATCCGCCTGCATGGTGCAGAGTAACGAGCCGGCCGGCTGAAGGGAACGTCGATTCCATTCGTCATAGCAGGAAACTATAGCCCGGTTAGGCTGATTGAACCCCACCCAATTGAGCTTGCCACTGGTCACGTTGATGCCGTGCTTATAGCGATCCACGGGCAGCATCTCCACCGGCGGCTTGGTGCAAACAGTTTGTATCCTGGCGGTATGCGACTTATTCGAAGGATTGTGTAATTCCAAGACGGCCAACACGGTATCGCTGGTTACCGGCAGGAATAAAAAGCGGGCCTGTAAAGGCACAAGATCGACTTGCAGGGCAGCCAGGTTGATCAAATGATCACGATATTGTCGCGGCGGGTCGAAATTTACCGCCCCGCCGTCAACGCCCAGGCCGATCAGCCAGGAGATATCCGCATTGGTATTGAACAGGCCCAGCTTGCCGAGATGCGGATTGTCGAAACGGGGATCTTTATCCTTGTCCAATAAGTGCCAGGGGATGTCCTTGTTTACATCGGTCGGTTCGCCGACGTCATACGCCTTGACCAGGTACGGGCTGGGCTTGTGGGCCAACTTGTCGCGTAACCCAGCGGGCATTTTTTCGGCGGCCTGATCCAACAATGCAAAAATATCAGCTTGGGCCGGCTCAATCTCACCCGCGCAAGCCGGTTCGCTCAAATTTTTAGCGGCCGGTTCCCTGCGCCAGATTTTCCCCAGTATGCCCTTGTTTTGTTGAAGGGATTGGCGAATAAGGACCTGCCCGTCACGCATGCCGGCCAGTGGAAAATCCGCGGGGGCTATATAGAAACCATCAAGATTGACAAGGCATTTATTCCGAGCAGCAATATTGATGCTATGTTTACCGGAGTTGATGGGACCTAATTTTACCGTCACAAAGCGCCACGTTTCATGTGTGCCCCCCCACCCGTCTGTTGTCGGCAGGGAAAAAGTCGGAGAAGGCCCGACACGACGATCATCGATAGAAAGATCAAGCTTGCATGGGCCTTGGATGCCGAGCGCATAACGTAAGTGTAAAACAGCATCGTCTATGGATTCGGGAACATCGACTTGGTATTCGGCGAAATCACCTTGGTGCCTTCCCCAGCCTCTTCCCAAACAAGCAAAAGAAGCGGCAGCCCGTTTGCCATCCAGGCGGGGCGCCCCCTGCTGCTTGACGTAATTCTCCGCTTCCTGCCAGACAAAAGGTTGGGCCGACACTGTAGTGGCAAATACCAGCAATAAAACAAAACAGCGAGCGATCATTAAGATGCCCCCCTTTGAGTACTACCTAATTCTCGTCTTCTACACGAATAACAAAGTTATCGCACTTATGCCAGGGATTTCGCCAGGGCTTGGCGGATTTGAATTTTTCGGGCAGCGCCTGTTGCAGCATGGCGATGGTAAGGATTCGCGACTCCATACCGTGGGCGTCAATGAAGAACCGGTGCGGCCGCTCGTTATACAATTCCATAATACCGTCGGCGTTACGGGCCAGAGCTTTTTTGATAGTTTCGCGTTTATAAGGCAGGTTCTCGGTAACATAGACCAGCGCCCACACACAATCCATACCCCCGTAATGGAAAACTCCGTCGAATGAACCGCTCTTTCGCTGCAGAGTCAGAATGTGATCGACCACTTTTTTGGGATAGGGAATCATGCGGCCCCTGCCGGCGTAGATCGGCCAAATGTGAAATGCTCCGCCGACGAATTCCAACTTGGAAACCGGTTTCACACCCTTGCGCCAGAAGCCGGTCTTGGGACTTGCCTCCCGATCCAGCCAAGCGAATAGTTTATCGCGCCATTCTTGCGGGGTTTGCGGGCTACAGGCCAATGGTACGCCCGCCCCCCAAATATCATGCGAAGCCCCCCATTGATGAACCCAGTCGATGCGATCCAACCATTCGTCAATACCTTCGACGTTTCGATACTTGTCCAGGAATTTCGGAGCATAGCGTTGCTTGCCGCCGAGCATGTTCAAGGCCCCGGTCGCGTGGCAGAAGGCGTGGGTCTTGCAATGGCCGGTAATGTGATTATAGCTGCCGTTGGGATTCTGCTGGTCTTGGATGAAATCGATCCATTCGGCGCGTTGCTTTTTGGTCAACTGCAGATCGTTCATCGCCCAGCGACTCCAAGCCATATCCGCCGAAGCGTACATGTCAGCCGGCTTGTCCTTGGTAAGACGATAAGCCCCGTATGGTTTACCCGGTTCGTGCAGCTCGGTGTACCATTCACGGATAACTTCGCGGAGCTTGTCCAAGTCATATGGTTCGGCAAGATGCGGGGCGTCGGCAAAGGGTAACGGTTCCGGCTGATGGGTCAGCTTCAGGGCCTTGGCTCGGGCGGCAATTTGTTTTTGTCCCAAGGCTTGTGAAAAAATTTGAACCTGCTGAATCCAGCCTTCGAATCCGCAATTATCAGCCGCGGGACGCTCACCCAGGTAAACCGGTGTCTTGCTATCAAAGACTTTATCGGGAACGTCAGTGGTCACCTGCCCACTGGGAATGCCATTGATGTACAGGGATATTTGTTTACCCGGCACGTAAACGGCGGTGACCAGGTAAGGCTCACCCACCTTCAACAACCGATCACTGCACAGTTGCCGAGCTTCCGCATCCCAGTTGCCGCTGGCGCTGACCGTAAAGAACAGGTCGCGTTTTCTGGAAACGCCCAGCTCGTAGCTACGCCCGGCGGTGGCAAGCCTCCACTTGGAAATAATCGCCGCCTTGTAGGCCTGCGGTTCGTCGATCCGCACAATAGCGGAAATGCTGAACGGGCCGCTTAAACGCAGCACCTCACCAGGTCCCTGTCCAAGGTTGTAATGATCGTTTTTGTCGAACGCAAAGCGTACCGCCTTACTGGCGTGTAGTTCATCCAATCGATTTTCATATTGATCAACAGGCAAGTCGTCGGCGGACCAATTAAAGACAGGCTCGCTCGCCCCTGTTAAAGATGCGAAAATCAAACATACCAACACCGTCAGCCAACCAGACTTAATAGACATGATTTTTCTCACGCTTTTAAGCAATCGTTTATCAATACGATTATTTGTTGTTTTGGCCGAGGATTTCGCCCACGATTCGGCCACTGGTCATAGCCCATCCGATATGCAACCCGTGGCCCCAGAGAATCTGCCCCCCCAAGCCGTTCTGCCCGACGGCATACAAGCCGGGGATAGGATTGCCGTCACCGTCCAGCACTTCCAGGTTCTGACTCATGGCCGGGCTGCCCTCGGTAATGGTAAAGTTCGCCTTGGCGGGACCTAGCAACACCCAACGATTGCCATCCAGGGGATGTTCATCTCCAGACCGATTGAAAGCATCCTGTTGTCGGCCGGAAGCGTATTCGTTGTAATCCTTGACCGCCGCTTTAAGGGCATCGGCCGGCAGGTTGCGCTTGGCCGCTAATGCTTCCAGCGAGTCGGCCTGAACCGTCACATCTCGCCGCAAGCGCAGGTAATCCTCGACATAGGCGTAAGCGATTTCCGGAGCAGTGGAAATATAATTCGGCCAAGCGCTGTACAGATCAATCAGCCGCTGATCAAGTAAAATATAACAGATTTTGTCGGTTTGATTGGCAATGGCGATTTCGCGGTCCGGCCAGGTTTTTTCGTCACAGAACCGCCGCCCTTCCTGATTCACCAGGATAGCTCCGTTTTCGAATAGTGATACCTCCGGATGCTGCCAGGTCACCAATAACCTTTTAATAAACGGTACCAGGAGAAAATTGGGAATAAACGGCATCACCCAACCCATTATGCGAGTCAACGGGCCACTGGAGGGCAAAAGCTGCATGAAACCGTCACTCGAAGGTGGAACAAAACGCAACTCCGGCCCGTAGGTCACGTCCATATTAATCAAGGGCGCGCCAACCGACTCTGCCAGGCGATGCCCGTCACCATGGCAAAACGGATTGATGGCTTCGATGGCGGTATATTCCTGTCCCTTGTATTTGCCAATAAATTCCGGTGAGGAAGCATAATCCCCCGCAGCCAAGACTACACCCCGACGAGCCTTAAACTCCCGGCGTTGGCCAGCCACCTCGGCGACCACGCCGGCAACTCGGCCGTTTTCATAAATAAGTTCCTTGACCGGCGCATCGCAATAAATCGTCCCTCCCTGCCGAATCAAACGGGCATGCAACACGGCAATATAGGCCTTGGCATTGGGGACCACGTTATGCATGCGGGAAACACGATTGGGCGGCTCAGGACTGGGACCGTGAAAAGATAAGCCCATCCCTTGCAACCACTCCAACGTTTTTGAGGAGTTGGCCAAGTGAAAACACCGCATGTCATAATTGTTCCGCGGTTCGAGTTCCGGGGCGAACTTGGTCACATCCTCCAAGTGTTCTTCAAGATTATCCTGGATATCCGCTTTCTTTTGAAAACGAGTCTGATTTGCTGTAAACGACCCGACGGCAATACCGGTTGATCCACCCAGGTTAGGCTGTTTCTCCAAAAGCAGAACGTCAGCCCCATGCTGGGACGCGCTGGCCCCTGCCGCCAGTCCGCTGCCGCCGCCTCCTACCACAATCACATCGAATATATTTTTCGTATCGGGCATTCTTCCTTCTCCTGCTATTCATCACTCAACAAGACAATTTTACCGTAATTCAATCAAGGCCGGCAGGAAACTTTTATTCCCACCGACCCCGTTGGTTCATCTTAAAATAATCAGTCGTTTGTCAATCAAATCTTCGGCATTTCCCATGGATCACGGTACTCGCGTTTCTCCCAAGCAGCAGCCTCCGGATCATCCTTGATGCTCTGGGTTTTGGGATCAAAATTCAACTGGCGGTCATACAGACTGGAAATATTGGCCAGGTGACACATGATCGCCGTTTTGTGTCCTTCTTCGATACAGGCGGCGGGCTTTGCGTTACCCTTAACGCAATCGGCGAAATTTTTAGTATGCGGAGCGCCCATGGCACTGCCGCCGTGTTTGACAACCTCCTTGTCGCCTTGTGGATGGAATTCCCAACCGCCGCGATCGATAATCATTGTCCCTTTATTTCCGCGAATTTCCGCACCGCTCGCACGTCCATTAATACCGGTCGGCGTCCAGTGACGTAGCTCCCACACAACGGTCAACTCGTCGAACTTGTACAAAGCGGTTTGCGTATCCGGCCATTCCTTGGCGTCATCAACCACGTATTGCCCGCCAAACGAACAGGCCGACGTGGGTACGTCCAGGTCCATGTACCAGCGAATAATATCCAGGTAATGCGCGCCCCAGTTGCCTGCATCACCGGTCCCAAAGTTTTTCATGAAATGCCAGTTATAATGCACACGCTGCTCGTTATACGGTTCCCAAGCGGCCGGCCCGATCCACATCTTATAGTCCATGGATTTCGGCGGCTCGCTGTTGGGAATCTTTTTTACCTGATGCCGCCCCGCCGACAACCAGGCCCGGGCAAACGCAATATCACCGAGGCCGCCTTCCTTGATAAACTGCCGGGCGTCTTTGAAATGTTGACCGCTGCGCTGCTGGGTACCGACGCATACCGTCAGGTTGGGATGTTTTTTCTGGGCAGCCACCATGGCCTTGCCGTCAGCGATGTTATACGAAGCGGGTTTTTCCAAATAGACGTGTTTGCCTGCCTCCAAGGCCATGACGGTCATCAAGGCATGCCAGTGATCGGGCGTAACGATAGCAACTGCATCGATACTTTTGTCATCAAGGACCTTGCGAAAATCCTGAAGGAATTTCGGTTTTTTCGGCAGAGGATTGTCCGGCAAATTCTTTTCCAGCTCTTTCATGGCATGATCGAACATGGCTTCATCGCAATCAGCAATGGCTGCCACCTCAAATGAACCATGATTATGAAAGCTCCAAGCCACTTTCCAGCCGCGGTTGCGACAACCAATCACGGCGGTGCGAATTTTTTCGTTGGCCCCCTGCTTGGCCCATGTCGAAGGTGTCGCAGCAGCCATGGCGCCGGCGGCCAACGCCCCTGCGGTAAATTGTCGGCGAGTAATACGTCCTTGAGGCATGAGAAATCTCCTTTCGTGCGAATCTATGAATCATACAGGATAACCGAATTCGCACTCGGCGTCAGCCGACCGCTTTTATTAACCTAAGGGATAGGCTCCAACCGGCAAGCGTCCCAGGTGACGTGCCCGTGGTGATACGAACCGCTGATCTGGGTATCCAGTATAAAACGCACCTTTTCCGTTTTTGGCGTGGTTTTAAACTCCAAAGCCACTTCCTGGAAATCCCCGGCCGCAACGATCGGCTTCGAGGAATGGACCGTCGCCGTCTGACCATTGGTGTCCACTTCCTGCACAATCAACTTGGCCGCATCGGACGCAGCCACCCCAAAGCCCTTGCCGTCCAAGTCTACCGTTTGGCACCAAGCCGAAGCCTTATATCCTGTTTCCGGCTCAACTTTCAGTTCTTGGAGAAGGATCGTGTGACCGTTGCCGTCGGTATGCGTACGAATGGCCTCCTTGCCGGAGTGAAACATCGGCTCACCCAGTTCCGGATGAATGTTGTACGCTGATTCCGGAAAAATGTAACAACGCCGTGCACTGGCGAAAACATAATGCCAACTCCTGCTGGCACCATTGCGTCCCAGGCTACCGACTTGTCCATCGAAACCTTTTTCGAAACCACCATTGGACAACAGATTTTTATCATCTTCCTCGGCCTTACCGGCCCCTGCCGGCATTCGGGCCTGCACGGGTTTCGCCCCCTCGCCGCCGTCACCCGGCCCGACTTCAATGGCCTGAACGATCGCTTCCGCGCCGGCTTCGCCCTGCAAACGAATAGTAATCATGCCGTTTCTAGGTTGAATATTATTGAAGACAAGATCCACCGCCTGGCGAAGGCCTTTATAAATCGGCGACGGAAGCGCCGACTGAGTCAATCGGGCTTCGGAGGACAACCCCGCCGCAGTTGCGGCAATGTCCATGTTATTGACTTTCTGTTCACCATTGATGCTTATGTTGATCCCGCGCAAATGCGGCTCGATATTACGGGTTTCGGAGAATTTCAACCGGGCATGATAGGTTCCGGGGGCGACGGTAAATTCCGCCCGGAATTCCTTGCCGTGGATACCGTATCGATACAACTCCGGATCGGGCGTATCGAGAATTTCAATCTGCCGGCGTTGAGTGTACCAGGAAGCTGCCACCGTATCCACCAAGTTTCCGGAACGAATAACAAGCTCCGTACCCGGCCGCCAGTGATGCCCCTGCGAATCGACGTAATCGTCCCGGCTGGTATAGCCGAAAATAAACCGCTGGGCGTCGCGCGGCCCGCTACCTTCACCGAAATCGACCTCACCTTCCGCCGCTGAATATTGCACGGAATGAATACTTACACGGTGGCCGTCGGAATGCGGATTCCCCTCACCACAGGCAACAACTTTCAAGACATGTTTTTCATTGGACAGGCCGTTCTTGTAATACAATACCTGCCCATCGCGCGCATTGGGATTCCAGTAGTCAATCCCTACCAGTTGTTTCTCGCCATCCAGATAAATATCCGCCTTGCCACCGTCCGGACCGAAGCCGCCGATCAAGCGAACCTGGTTACCGGTAAACTCACAGGTCATGGCAGCATTTTTTTCTGTCGTCGATCTGCCGACCTTATGCTTTTCCCATTGACCGGTATATTGCAGATCGTCGGCTGAGATCGTTTCCTGCGGATCGTCGCCGCGAATCACGACATTCGTGTAATCATCGTGACGCACGGTCACCAGATAATCCCCGCAGGCCAAACCTTGCACGAGATAACCGTTTTCCTGCCAATCCTCCCGCACCGTCAAAGCCTGACCATCCGCGATAATTTCTTTCGGTGAAAATGCCAGGCGAAGCACGTCAATCGTATTGTTCGGTGCGTCGGCTGTCACATAGCGAATCTCTCCATCACCGTAAGTAACATCGCGCACCACGGACGAACTGCGCATGATATGATTTTCGCGCACCGCTCCGAAATAGTTCGGCTGCCAGGCCATGGCGTGCAACACGTGTTTCAAGGCCATGGGATGGGCAATCTTGAACCAGCTGCCGGCCACAATCGGCCCGCCATCAATGTTATCTTCCACCACACCCGTTTCATGAAAATCATACGTAGCCAGGATCAACTTGCGCCGAGCAATTTCCTCCGCCCAGTCGCTATCCGCCAGTTCGCCGTACTGCGCGAAAACGTTGACCAATTCCAACGGCGCGTACCACAACGATCGGCCACAACACCCGGACGACTCGGGATAGGCCCACGCTCCGCTGAACACATCGCCCCGAGAATTCATCGAACTGCAGGCCCGTTGCATAAAAAGTGTCGTAATATTGCGCACGTCGGTCCGCCATTTGGGGAATATCTCGGGATGGTCCATCATGTATCTGGCGGCAAACTCGGTAACGTTGCCCACCTGCACGTAACAAGGCCAGTCCCAATAATTCCTTCCCCATGTATCGTGCATCTCCCACTGAGGCAGCAGAACCTCTTTCATATAAGCGATCGCGTCATCGCGGGCATGCACAATACAATCGTTTTTTCCCGTGTATCCAGTTCGTATAAGGGCATCGAAAAAATCGAGAATAAACGCCACGCCGCCGGTCGCCCGATCCTCCCATGCCGCTTTTTGCGGGTTGGCATAACGACCCCATGGATTCATGCCTGGGACGGTATGACGTTTCCTGGCCAACAAGTCACCCCAATGTCGGGCTGCCTTCATCCACCGCTCATTGCCGGTGATCTGGGCAGCCTGCACCAAGCCGACGCCGATCTCACCAACAATGTCCAACTGGATAAAGCCGTCAGAATCCGCCTGCTCGTAAGGCTTGCCACGCAACGGTACGCTTATTGGAAACCGTGGCCAGGGATGGTCATCACCAGTCAAAGCGTAGTCCAACAGCGCCTCTGCCTGGTAATAAATATGGGCCAAAGCGGCGGCGTCACCAGTGTATTGGTAATAATCAACCCAACTGCGAAACACGTAGGCCGCCCGTTGACCGAGGTCACCGTTCTCCCAGCCATTGATCATCGGTATGGTGATCGTGCCGTCCTCGGCAATTCGCCACGCCCCTGAATAGACGTAATGCGGATAACGAGTCACTTTTTTATCTTCGCTCGTCCACGGATATCGCTTCAGCGTCTCCGCCGCCACCCGCACGCGAAAATCAGACTGCCCGTTCTGTCCGTGGTACCACGGCGCGATCACCCCATGGGAATCCTCCACCGCCGGATGGGCATAGTAAATATCCTGCGTGGTAGCCGCCGAAACACCTTGGCTGAACGCCACGAACACCAATACCGTTGAAATCAATACTCGTTTCATGTTCAGAATCCCTTGCTGAATAAATTACTGACCAGAATCTTCAGATTCGGCAGGCACAAATTCAAAAACCGTCATTTCCCATTGGGCCAACTTACCGGTGGATCCGGCCCATTGCGGATCGCTGTTCTCCGTATTTTTCAACTCGCCCTTTTCGTCATAATGCCGCACAACGAACGAATCCACGTCGGCTTCCAACCACGGCGACAAGTCAACTTCTAATTCATAACCCTGCTCGGCAATCACGTTCAACACCAGCATCAGCACTCGGTCGGGCAAAACGTATGCGCTCACGTACGCTCCATATTTTGATTCGGTCAATACACCCTTGCCAACCGGAGTTCCTTTCACGAAATAAAGCTCAAATCGGGAATGCAAATCGGCACACGTCTTCAAAGCGTCCGCCACCTCCGGATAGTCTTCGATCATCGCAGTTCCGTTGGCATTGTCCGGCTTGGATGGAAACACATTCAGGTAAGCATTATCCATGAATCCTTTCTTGATACTTGGGATATGGCGATTGATATTGACATTCAACCGCGGGCTGGGAAAAGCGTTGGCGAAGGCCCGCCGGTCACCATACAACTGCCAATACCAGTTATAATCCAGGTAGTCGGCGTCTTTTTCCACACAAAGCACCGACTCGCCCGAAAAAGTCGACTCGGGATCGATATCCCGGGCCATCGCCCGAAGATCCTTGAACAATGCATACAGTTCTCCGCTGACCGGATTGTCCATCACCTGGTCCCAGCATAACGACGGGGAAAATTCGTTGAAAATCCATTCACAGGTTTCCCGCACGTCCTTTTGCCACAGTTCGTTGGCCGTATTGATACCCCCCGTCGCCCGCTCATCGGCATAATGAGGATTCATCTGCGGAACCATCTCCGAGTGATAATTCCATCCCCCCGGCGGTACCGGCACGCCATAACGCTCCGCCGTCGGATGCGAAATGGACATCCAGGAAATAAATAGACTCACATTCACCCCGATATCCTTGCACTCCTCGATGGCTTCGCGCAATTCCTGCTCCGTACCCAGGTGCGGATACGGCGGTTCTTTGGGCAGCAGAAACGGCGGCTCCCAGAACCATAAAACCAACTCATCCAAACCGTACTTCAGGCTCTCCCGGGCCACCCTTGGCAAATCGGTAAAATGAAAATCAACGTCCCGATCGCCATCCGCCGGATAACCCTTGCACAACCAGATCGTACGGAACCCCAATCCCTTTTTAACGTGTTCCGGCATCGGCACGATACGATCAATTTTCGAATGTACAAATTCTCGATACGGAATAATCCCCTTGGCCCAGCCATTCTTGTGCGGGGTCAATACATATTCCGCGCTGCTCCACTTCTCGCCCGGCTGAATGTTCACGTTGTGCACATAGTGCATGCGCAACGTTTTATGCGTTTCCGTGCGATGCAGCCGAACCGTTGTATTCGGGGCACCGGCCCAAGCCTTCGGGAACAGGCTGATACCTCCCGTCAATCCGCCGAAGTTCAGCCATCTGCCGATCATGCTTCTGTATCCCGCACCTCCGGTATATTGAACCGTGTCCGGGCCGGGCATGGCGTAAAAATTACCGTGGCTTAATGACTTCAAAGCTCCGAAAGGGCGTATCATGAAACCGCAGGTGCGAAACTCCGTCCAGATCTCCCCCTCAAAAGGGATCAATCCTAAAAAGTCAGGAAACAAAACTTGCGGCACCGCTAAATCAGATTGATTATCCACCGTACAGGTCATAAGAATCGACTGCCCGTCGGGCAGCGCCTTCATCTGCACGTCAACCGCCACCTGTCCGGGCAACTCGAAAGGCCTGCTGGCCCCCAGGTCGCCATAATGAATGGTAACGGCGTCTTTCTCGATGCAAATTTCCGCGTTTTTCGAATAACGTGACGCTCGCCGCAACGGTTCAAACTTATCCAGCGGATAAGCCAAATCGACCAGGCCGGCATAATCCTGGGAGGTTTTCAACATTTTCCCCGGCCCGGGATACTCCAGCTCGAGTATGCTCCCCGTTTGCGCATCGATGGAGATACGCAAACCGTTCAGCGTGACCTCACAGGTCTTGGCCGTTGCCGCTGACGCGGTTAAGGTAATTAATACGCCGGCTGACAGAGCGGCCGCCAACCGGTGAAGTGCGGGTTTCGTCTTCATGACAAAAATTAACTCCATGTGCAGAAAGGAAATAGGCAGTGTATTGCCATCTGGCTGAAGATACTAAGCCTCACCCTTGCCGGACGCAAACAAAATACAAAAATCGAAATCCACACAACCTTGGTATGACAACAACTATTTTCAGAAATGCTCTTTCCCATTCCTGCTTTCGGTGATAAAACATGCAAAACAAATGATCATTCTATCAAGGAGATACGTTTATGCGTTTACGGCAAACTGTTCAACTAATCATCGTCGCCGCTGTTATGTCTCTCGGGAGTATTCTCTGGGCTCAGGATTACGAACCCCCGCCACAAGAATTCAAAGGCCTGCCCCTGGTTACGGTAAAGGATTTCGAGCAACCCGCCCCGCAAGACTGGCAGCCCATGGATCCCGATTCATGGGAATTCACCAAAGACGGCAAACGATCCGTGTATGCCCTTATCAAGGACAGTGACTATCAGCCGGAATATATCACCCCTTTGAATTATTCCGTACTCAATAACGTGTACGTAACCGACTTTATCTGTGATATGTGGGTCCGCTCCACCATGAGCGACTACGCCCACCGGGATATGTGCGTATTCTTCGGCTATCAAAATCCCACGCAGTTCTACTACGTCCACTTCGGCCTAAGATCGGACAAACGCTCCAACAGCATCATGAAAGTGGACGCCTTCGAACGGCGCAACATCGTCAACTACCGCACCGACGGCACACCGTGGACCGATGCGTATCATCACGTACGCGTCATTCGCGATACCGAAAGCGGTAAAATTGAAATCTACTTCGATGACATGGAAAAACCCTCCATGACCACGGTGGACCACCGATTCAAGTGGGGCCGCCTCGGCGTGGGTAGCTTCGACGATATCGGCAACATCAACCGCATGGTCATCTGGGGCAAAACCATTGAAACCCCGGTCACCTTGACCGCCGACACCCCCTGGGTCGTTTCTCAAAATGAAGCCGAACCGTTTCAGCGAACCATGGAGGATATCAAAAGCGACTGGTACAAGGTTCTTGGCCGCCCGCCCATCGTGCTGGACAAAATGCCGGAAAAATGGTCCGGGCCGATGGTATTTTTCGGCAGCAAGGCCAACTGGCTGGATGAACTGGACGGCAAAGCGCTTCCCGGCCGGGAAAGTTTTCGTATCCGCGTAGTAAAACCCGAAGGCGATCGCGGAACCGCCGTCGTGGTTCACGGTGCGGACATGCGCGGGGCCATGTTCGGCGCCTATACCTTCAGCGAGAAATTCCTCCAGGTTGACCCGATGTATTACTGGACGGACAACGAGCCCGCCTATCGCAGTGAAGCCTATGTGCCGCAAGACCTCAATCACGAGGAAGACTCGCCCGCCTTCAAATATCGGGGCTGGTTCATCAACGATGAAGACCTGCTGGCCGGCTGGGCCAAAGATCCCCTGAAAGAATGTATTATCGCTCCCCAAACGTGGGATAAAATTTATGAAACCCTGTTGCGTTTGAAAGGTAACATGGTTGTTCCCGGCACTTTTACTTTCCCCGACGAGCACTGCCGCGAACTGGCCGCCGAACGCGGACTGTATATCAACGATCATCATATCGACGTCTGTGGCTTGAACACCTTCCAATGGCCGGAAGATTTAACTTACTCCTATGCCCGCAATCCGGACCTGCTCGAAAAGGCGTGGGAAATCTGTATCGACGCCATGAAAAATTACGACATGGTCTGGACCGTAGGCTACCGCGGTAAACATGATCGGCCCTTCTGGTACG
>CAZMVS010000263.1:0-6212 GCA_964569525.1 uncultured Planctomycetales bacterium | reverse complement strand
GCCCCCGCCACGTTACCACCTCGTTGCAAGGATCCGTTTAATTCCTTGCTCCGCGTGCTCGCCTCCACCAAAGTGCAACCCGCGACGTCGTCGATAATCTGCGCGTATATGTGGTTAATACTACGGTACACGCTCAAACGCGGTCGCTCGGGCATCCCGAAAACTTTCTTGCGAACCCGCATCTTGCGCCGTCTGCGCCTTTGCTTTTTCGACTCTACAACGTTCATATATACACCTGCCCACTTACTTTCCTGGGCGATTATCCTCCACCGGCAAATGCCTTGCCCTGTTTCCTTCGCACATATTCACCTGCGTAGCGAATACCTTTGCCTTTATACGGTTCCGACGGGCGTAATCCGCGAATCTCGGAGGCAAATTGCCCTACCTGCTGCTTGTCCGGGCCGGTGATACTCATCCGTGCCGGCTCCGTGTCTCCACGGGCCACCGCCACTTCCACCGTCACCGTCAAACCCTTCGGAATATCAATATAAAATTGGGCGTCCCGAGGCTTGCCCTCTGCATCAATGCCACGACCCATGAATCCGCAATTTAGTAAAAGCTGGTTGTTCTTGACATCGCACCCATAACCCGTCCCGTAAATCTCCAGCTTCTTCTCGTAACCCTTCTCCACCCCATAAACCATGTTCGCAATGATAGAACGGGCCAATCCATGCATCGCCCTACTACGCTTCTGGTCGTCCTGGCGGGTAACGTTGATCTGCGAACTCTCACCATTATACTCCACCGCTACTTCCGGCGGATAAGACCAGCCCAACTCACCTTTCGGTCCCTTGGCCTTTACGGCGTGATCCTTGATCTCCACCGTGACACCCTTGGGTACCTCAATCGGTTTTTTGCCGATTCGCGACATCGTCCTGCTTTCCTTTCCGCTTTCAGCCCGCAATTCCTGCCTCTGCTGCGCCGCTCCACGACGGGCCAAACCGGCTTCTCAAACTCCACTTAATACACGGTGCAAACCAATTCACCGCCCACATTCTTCTCCCGGCACACGCGGTCACTCAACACTCCATGGCTCGTCGAAACAATCGCCACGCCCAATCCGTTGAGCACCCGCGGAATATCATCCACCTTCTTGTAAACCCGCCGACCCGGTGAAGACGACCGATCCAAACTGGTGATAACCGATTCACCCAACGCACCATATTTCAACTGGATACGCAGAATGCCCTGTCGGCCGTCATCAACCTGATCGAAATCCTCAATGTAGCCTTCCTGCTTCAAAACCTCCGCAATCCCTCGCTTCATCTTGGAAGACGGAATCTTTACCTCCCGCATCTTGCTTCGGGCAGCGTTACGAATACGGGTCAACATGTCTGCTATAGGGTCACTCCACATCCTTTTGTATCCTTGCTCAGCTGCGTTTGCTCATCGCCCGGCGACCCCGCCGCTACTTACCAGTATCTACCAGCTCGCCTTCTTCACGCCCGGTATCAGGCCCTCATTCGCAAACTTCCGGAAACATACCCGGCATAACCGGAACTTCCGGTACACCGCCCGCTGCCTTCCACATACCTGGCAGCGACGCACTACTCGGGATTTGAATTTCGGCGTTCGTTCCGCCTTGGCCTTCCATGCTTTTGTTGCCATCTAAATCCGTCCCATCCAGCAGCCTGTCACCGCTGCTTGTATTCCATCAATTACTATTGCCTTTATGACTGCTCCGTCCGGAAAGGCATCCCCATCAGCCGCAAAAACTCCCGACTCTCCCGGTCGTTCTTCGCCGAGGTCACCACGGTGATATTCATCCCTTGGGGATTCTCCACCGACGCCGGATCAATCTCCGGAAAAATCGTCTGCTCACTCACCCCGAACGAATAATTCCCCTGGCCGTCAAAACTACGCGGACTCAACCCGCGAAAGTCACGAATACGAGGAATAGCGGTACTGATCAGGCGATCCATAAACTCATACATCCGCAGACCCCGCAAGGTAACCTTCAACCCTATTTCCATGCCTGATCGCAACTTGAAGTTGGACACGCTCTTACGAGCTCGGCATGTATAAGGCTTCTGGCCGGTGATGGTTGCTAAATCCTTGGCGGCAATCTCCATCAACTTCTTGTCCTGAACCGCTCCGCCTATCCCCATGGAAACAACGATCTTCTCCAAGCGGGGAACCGCCATCGGATTCTTCGTCCCTGCCTGCGTAAATAACTCAGGCAATACCTCGTTTTTGTATTTCTCCAGCAAACGAGCCATGATTATGTTTCTGCCTTCTGCTTCCGCTTCACGTCGTTCAACCGAGTCCCTGCAACCGTCGTCCTACTCTTCTCTACTATTCGACCCTTTTCGTCCGTCTTCGTCTCAAAACGAACCCGCGTCCCACGCCCTACTTTCTCATCCACCGGCAATACGTTGGACATGTGTATAGGCGCTTCCTTCTGTAGGCGTCCACCCTGCGGATTCTGCCGGCTGGGTCGCACATGGCGATAGACCATGTTCACTCCCTGAACCAAAACCAACCCTTCCTTCGGCATGACTCGCAAAACCTTGCCCCGCTGGCCTTTGTGGTCGCCCGCGACTACTTCAACCAAATCATCTTTTCTTACATGACAAGCCATTGTGCTTACCCGTATCCTCATATCCTTGTTATCGTGCCGCCGCGTAACCCTGAACTCATATCACCTCGTCCGCCAGCGAAATAATCTTCATGTATCCCTTTTCCCGTAACTCTCGGGCCACCGCGCCGAAAATACGCGTCCCCCGCGGCTCCTTCCTGTCGTCAATCAGCACTACCGCATTACGGTCGAAACGAACGTAGCTGCCGTCAACCCGACCGGTGGAATACTTGGTCCGCACTACAACGCCCCGAACCACCCGATTCTTCCGATTCCCAGGCTTCATGAATTCACTGTTGGGCAGGGCCTTCTTTACCGTGCACATCACGATGTCACCAATCCCCGCCACGCGACGTCTGGCTTTGCCAGATCGGCTGGTACTTCCACCCAACACCTTGATCACCTGGGCCTGCTTGGCCCCAGTGTTATCCGC
This sequence comes from uncultured Planctomycetales bacterium, assembly GCA_964569525.1. Taxonomy (GTDB): domain Bacteria; phylum Planctomycetota; class Phycisphaerae; order UBA1845; family PWPN01; genus JAAYCU01. The sequence goes on along the minus strand of CAZMVS010000263.1, from coordinate 3,201 downwards.
CACATCCACCATTGTTTGCATCTGGATCATTGCCAGCCTCTTGTCATTCGCGCTTCGCTTTAGCCTGCACGTCTTTGTCCCTGATCTGCTACTCCGCCAGGCAAATCCCGCTCGCTATTCAGGAGCCCGTTCCAGAACCTCCACCAACCGCCAAGTCTTCGTCTTTGAAAGCGGACGACACTCCATCACCCGCACCCGATCACCGATGTTCGCTGCTTCCTTCTCATCGTGAGCAAGCAACCGGGACGTATGCCGTACATATTTTCCGTACTTCGGGTGACTAACGTGCGTGTCAACCGACAACCGAATCGTCTTCGGCGTCTTGTGCGCTGAGGTGACAACACCTTCCCGCATCTTACGCACTTTCCGTTTCGGTTCCTGACGAACGCCTTGCTGTTCCGCGATTTCTGCCATTAATGAGTACCCGCTTATCCTGAAATTCACCGGCCTACTACCGGTCTGGATCATCTGCTCTTGCCTTTTCTGCCTTTATCCCTTCTTGTGCGTCGCCAACGACTCCATATGATACTGCGACTGCTCAATGCCCGTCTCGCCTCGCTCTCGCAACACGGTGAAAATGCGGGCGATATCACGCTTGGTCTTGGTCAGCATCGACGGATCCTGCAATTTCTCCGTGACCGCCTGGCTGCGCAAATCGAACATATGCCGCCGCAGGCGATCCAATTCGCCGTGCAACTCCTCAGTTCGCATGTCCCGGATCTCTCCAATCTTCATGGCCGATGCTCTCCTCTTCGCTTCTCCTACCGCTCCCCAACTTATACCGCGTGCTTCCGACTCACAAAACGACAACGGAATGGCATCTTGTTCGCCACTCGGGTGAACGCCTGTCTCGCAACATCCTCCGGCACGCCACCCAACTCATATAAAATCTGCCCTTCCTTCACCACGGCCACGTAGTAGTCCGGCCCCCCCTTGCCTTTCCCCATTCGCGTCTCCAACGGCTTGGATGAAACAGGCTTGTGCGGAAAAACACGGATAAAAACCCGGCCTTCACGATGCAGAAAGTGAGTGGCCGCCATTCGACCCGCTTCTATCTGCCGACCGGTCATCCATCCCGAACTCAACGCCTGCAAACCATAATCGCCATACGACACGGTGTTTCCCTGGGGGGCTTTCCCGCGAACTTTACCTCGCTGGGATTTCCGAAATTTCATTCGCTTGGGCATCAATGCCATAGCGTCTTATCTCCTCGCTTCCGCTCTACCTCACCGTCAGCTCACTTTGAAAATCCGCAAGCTCTCTTACTTCCAGTCAACAACTTACATCCGACCTCGCCGCTGCGAATGAGTAAGATCTCCTTCCGTCTTATACACTTCCTCACCGTACTCGCCGAGGTAGATCCACACTTTCACACCGATCGTTCCGTAACTGGTCTTGCTCACCGCGTATCCATAGTCCACGTTGGCCTGCAACGTATGCAGCGGAATCGATCCCCGCTTCTGGGTCTCTCGCCGGGCCATCTCTGCACCACCCAGCCTACCGCTGCACAAAATCCGAACTCCCTTGGCCCCCCCCTGCATCGTCGCGTCCGCCCGCATCTTCATAATCCGGCGAAAACTCCCCCGCTTCTTCAACTGCTCGCCAATCGCCTCCGCTACCAACTGGGCATCCAAGTCCGGCTGCTTGACCTCCACCACGTTCAAGTTGATCTTCCGATCAATCAGGTCTTCCAGCTCCTCCCGCAACTTATCAACTTCTGCGCCTTTCGGGCCGATGACCAGTCCCGGACGAGCCGTATGCAAAACTACTCGAACCTCGTTGCGAGTCCGCTCAATCTCCACTTTGGAAACAGCCGCATACGGCGGCCTGCGATTCAAACGCTCGTCCACGTATTGCCGAACCTTGCAATCCTCAATCAAAAATTCGCCATATGCCGCCTTCGGTGCATACCAACGACTCTTCCAGTCCAAGGTAATGCCTGTCCGAAAACCGATTGGATTTACTTTCTGTCCCACACTTCGCTCCCGGGCCTGTCCGCTTGGTCAGCTTGGACAGTCAGCCCTTTTGTATCCTTAACGCTCTTCCACCACGACGGCAATATGACTCATCCGCTTCTGGATCGGATGGGCCCGACCTCGATCTTTCGGTCGCCATCGACGGAAATACGGACCCTGATCTATCTTGATCTCCGACACCACCAGCGAACGCACATCTGCTCCCTGCTCGTTGGCATTCGCGATGGCCGACTTAAGTACCTTGTCGATCAGCCCACTGGCCCGCTTCCGCGTAAAACGCAGAAGGTCCTGGGCCTCATCAACATGCCGACTGCGAATAATGTCCGCTACCAACCGGGCCTTCCGGGGGCTGATCCGGGCGAAACGATGTACCGCTCGCCATTTTCTTGCCGCCGTTTGTGCGTCTGCCACTGTTCCAATCCTCTATTAACCGCTTCGACCAGCGAATCCTCGTGCCGCCGTCAATGCGGATCCTCATTGCTTACCTAATTCGCTCCCCCGGCTTTCATAACCTTGCCGGGTATCCGCCGTTGTTACGGTCCCTCTTATTCTGCGCGGACTATCGACCACTACCATGACCACGGAAATTACGCGTGGGACTAAACTCTCCAAGTTTATGACCCACCATTTCCTCGCTCACGTAAACCTTGTTAAAGATCTTGCCGTTGTGCACTTCGAACGTCACACCAACAAACTCAGGAACGATCGTGCAACGACGAGACCAGGTTCGGATCGGGGCCGTACTACCGCTCTCCCGCGCTCGCTGAACCTTGCGAAACAGCTTCTCTTCCACAAAGGGACCTTTTTTCAAACTTCGCGACATAGATGCTTCGCTCTCGTTTCTTGAAAATCCTTCGCTTAGCGCTTAATCACCAACTGACCAAACCGTTTGCTCTTACGACGACGCAAAATCCGCTTATTGGAATTCTTCCGCCGAGCACGCGTCGCTCCGCCCTTGGCCGACTGACCCCACGGACTACACGGATGGCGACCACCACCACTGCGGCCTTCGCCACCACCCAACGGGTGCGCCACCGGGTTCATCGAAGTCCCTCGGTTGTGCGGACGACGACCCTTATGCCGGGTCCATCCAGCCTTGCCCCCGCGAATGTTCTGGTGTTCCGCATTGCCCACAACACCAATAGTTGCCCGGCACTCACATCGCACCTGACGCATCTCGCCGGAAGGCATGACCAGCGTCGCCCAGTCACCCTCTCTGGCAATC
>CAZMVS010000262.1:0-4607 GCA_964569525.1 uncultured Planctomycetales bacterium | reverse complement strand
GTGGGCGTGGGCGTATGCAAATTTTTTGCGCACCCCCGCCAATCCTTCCAGTGCCTCTTCCACTTTGGTGACCACCCCCCGCTCCACTTCTAGCGGATTGGCTCCCGGGTAGACAACTTCAACCGTGATGCGATTCAGGGAAAATTCCGGATAGGTCTCGCTGACCAGGTCCCGCGCAGAGGCCAGTCCCCCGATCAAAATACACAACATTAAAACGTTGCAGAAAACGGGATTTCGGACGCCGCTGGCGATCAGCCCCCGCAGCCAGGACATCTCAACGAACTCCGTTAAAGGAAGGAAGGCTTGCCCGTTCGGCCGATCCGTCGCGGGCATCAGCCATCATCAGCCGATCTTCTTCTTGGATCAAAGCCGTAACGGTCTCCTGGTTCTGAAGACGTAACTTCATCCCCTCTACCGCCTTGGGCAACGGAGAAACAATTAACCGATCCCCCGCTACCAATTCGCATTCCACGTCACTTTTCTCTTTATAAGGCATGGTTGTTGGCATGTCTTTGCGAGCATAAGAAACCAGCACATTTTCACCGATGGTTCGTAGCATGGGCACCCGCTTGATGGCCAGCTGACCATGCTCGGTATTTGCCGCATCCGGCTCGAACACGTAAACGTACTTGCCTTCCCGGATAGCATGCCGGGGAACAACCAGGGCCTTCTCCAGCGGTTCCGTCGGCAAATGCGCTTTACAGAACATGCCCACCGAAAGCGGAGGCTGTGTCCGGCCCGATTCCGATTTGACCTGCGCCAACACATCCCGAATCTCGACCACCATGTACGCCGTCCGTGTGATCTCGTCCATCCGTTCCAGGCGGGTCACCCGTCCGGTTAGCTTGTATTCCTTGCCGAACATCGTCCACGTGACCTGTGCCTCCGGGGGATTTTTCAACTCTTTGCCCACCGCCCGGGCGAAGATCCGCCGGTCCGTCCACCGCAATTCCCGCGGATCAACAGTGACCGGCAGCTCCAATGCCTCCATGTCTGTCAATGTCGCAATTTGCAAGCTGGCTACCACTACCTGCGATTCCTGAGCCCCCACCGTATTGACCCGCACATCACAGGGACAATAGATGTTCGTATGTTCCAAGGCCAACTCCGCCTCTTCCAACTGGGCCTGCTTCATCTCCAACAGCGACTTCGTTTCCTCGATTATGCTCGGAATTAAATCCAGCTTGTTCTGATAACCGACAACCGCTTCCTGTTGCTGCAGAAATTGTTGCTCCGCCTTCTCCTTGGCAATCCCCGGGGAAGCATCTTCACTGACCAAGTTCTCCTCTCGTTTCCAATTCTCTTCCGCCAACGCGAGCATCTGCGATGCTATTTTTAGATGTTTGGTCAGCGTCTTTTTTTCCTGCTTGTGCCGCTCCAGTTGTGATTCCAGACGCTTGATCTCTGATTTGACCTGTTTGATCCTGGCCTTGTATTGCCGATCATCGATCTTGAACAGTAAGTCGCCCTTGGCAATGAAATTTCCCACCGCCAGATCTTCATGTACTTCCACCAGCCGTCCGCTGACCTGCGGAACAATCTTGATCAGCCGCTTGGGCCGAACCGTGCCGTAACCGATTATCGGAGCTTGAAAAGTGGTAGGCTCGATGGCTTCAATATCCACCGCGGTAATCCCGGGCTTCGAGCCGCGACGCTCCGGCTGAACCTCGTGTATCGCCAGCCACATGCCCGCAAACCCGCCCAGACCGAGCAGACCCGCGCTTAGGCAAATATTGATGATGCGGCGAAGGGTGGATGAACTCATACGCTGTTGAAACCTCAACCGTTAATCCGCAATGCCATTTGGCTGAACCCGTCCGCGCCAATTATACAAGACGCCGCCTGTCAGCCTTAACTTTCTTCCATCCCGGGCCTTACGCGTGCCCGAATCCTCGCCTTCGGATCGAAACAAGCCCTTACCCGGCAAAGGATATACATTCCCCATTGTCCATTAAGCCCGCCCATTCTTGAAAAAATATGGATATTGTCAAGCTCAATCGCTCTCCAGCGGCTTTCGGCGGACTATTCCCAGAATCGCTCAAAATACCTCGAACCCCCTATGAGCCTATGCTAAAACCCCCGCCTGGGCCTCTTCTGGCTCCCCCATAACAACCCCACAGGCCATCTCAAGCCCACATCGACACTGAAATACTCTGATCTCATTTCATCGGCATCCCCTGACTATGGCCTGAAATTATAGGAACTGGGCGAGGCTGCCCAATTAATCTGCCGACGAGAACCCGTCGCCCCCAGCGATTGTTAAGCAAAAATCCATATTTAAGCTTGAACCTGCATATTCTCGCGACAATTGTGAAACAAAGATATGCCAGATAGGCTTGGTTGACGATCTTCCTTTACCAGGTTTCGCTTGCTTGTGTCCATAATTGCCTTTCCATCGTCTTGTGAAGGTATATTCGCGTATCCTTTTAGACATATGGAAGATGGATTCGCCGGACAGTTACAAATATATTGGGAACCAATGATTTACTTTTATCACCTGTTAAACAATCATAGAATACATCGGAAATTATAACGCATCCTGAAAATAAGAACATGAGATCGTTCCAGCTGACAAAACCAAACTGCACATCCTGCGGGGGCAAGGTACGCTTATCACGATCCTGGAGAAATGTTTTCCTGATCCCAATCGCCTTGATAGTGGCGGCGTTCGTAACCGATAGCGTTCCCCTTGATTGGCAATGCACAGCCTGCGGTCAACGCTTTCGACATCTCAGTTAGCCCGATGGCGACGATGCACAATAAATCCCTTTTCTAATAACGAATACTCGTCCATTTTGACCACTATCTTCAACAAGCCAATAACACTTAATCAACACCGTGGCGATTGGTTGACCTCAAACCGAACAACCAAAATCGATTGAAACATGAAGAAATAAACGCGTTGACCAATCCAGGTCTTGTAAATCTGTCAGTAACAAAAAATCTGGCATAATCAAAAGTCCGCAGATATGATTATGAATCTTGATAGACCGGCCATTGCTTGCGGATGCACAAAAAAGGCTTTCCAGGATTAAATCATAGACACAATAACGATTGGTAGATGAGCATGGTAACCAGAAAATCATCTTTTTGCGTTTTGTTTTTAATCGCGATATTGATCTTGCTTTCCTCGAACAGCATCCTTGTGGCCGACGGGTTGCAAAGTCAATTTAAAGAAAGCGAGGGGATCTGGACCTTGCCGCCGGTCGCTGAATGGGACAAGGACGTCGGCCATCATCAGGCCGGCAGTTTGTGCATCAAGTCGGAAAGTGGGGCGGCCAAGATCACCAGCCGGGCCATTCCCGTCTGCAGTGGCGACTATTTCAAAGGGACCGTCTGGGTACGAACCGCTGGTCCTGATAATGACATCAGTTGGAACATTAATTGGTATCATGAAGACGAATTGCTTTCCCAGACGATCGGCGGTATTCCCCCAAGCCGTATCTCCCATCTGCCCGGTCCGGTGCAAGACGCCCCCCAATGGATCCCCATGTACATCCGTGGCTTTGCGCCTGAGAAAACCAACACTCTACGCGTAATCTTGAATATCAATCGGCATAGCGAAAAAGTATGGTTCGACGATCTGGATCTCAATGTCGTCAACCCTCGGGATTTGCTCGGCCAACTTGATCGTGATCCGCAAAAAATCGATCCCGCTCAACTAACGCCCGACGATTATGTCACCATCGAAGGTGACGACCTGCAATACAAAGGACGCCCTCTTAAAATATGGTCCTCTCAAGGTAATCTGATGGGGCTGACTCACAAAGACATTGATTTCGAAGTGCAACGTTATGTCGAAATGGGCTTCAATGGCTTTCGCACCCCCATTGTCTGGTATAAGGAAGCTCACGACTATAAACCCGGCGATCACTCCTATTGGGACCGTCTTGATTACCTGCTCGCCAGCCTCGCCCGCCATGGTGTTAAGGTCTGGTCAGACATGCTCAACGGCTGTCGTATTGCCCCGAACCGCGCCGACATCATTGATGAACCTGAAACGGCCGAAGTCTGGTCACAAGCTGTCCGCCAGTACATCGGCGACCGAGAATACGCTATTGTTCAAGGTTGCCTTTTTCTTACCTGGGACGAACGTACCCAGGCCCTTTACCACGATTACATCCGCCGCGCCCTGGCTCACCGCAATCCCTATACCGGCCTAATCTATGCGGAAGACCCCGTCTTTTTCTGTTGGGAACTAACCAACGAACAATGGTGGACCACACGCATCCTGTGGGGCCAGCATCTCAAACTCCCGCCTTTCCTTCAAAAAGGTCTCTATCAAAAATGGCAGAATTGGTTGCGCGATAAATACAAAACCACCCAAGCGCTGGCTTCAGCCTGGGACGGCCTGTTGAAACAAGAGGATCTAGGCGAGGGGACTGTTCTGCTTCTGCCGCTGCTCAGCGACAACAACGCGAACCAGATGGCTGCCACCGTCGGTCTGAACGTCTCCTTCGAAAAGCCGGCCCTCGGGCCGAAGGATTTCTCACAACAACGACAGGCCGACGTGATTCATTTTCTCACTGACCTGAGCATTGCTTTCCGGAAACGGGCCGAAAAGGTATTTCGCGCCCAAGGCCGCCCGGAGCTGGGATGCCGCGTCA
>CAZMVS010000261.1:0-5084 GCA_964569525.1 uncultured Planctomycetales bacterium | reverse complement strand
CGCGGACTCGTTTCTTAACAAGCCCAGGAAATCCCCCCGGGCAGGGGATTACCCTTCACCCAAACCCGCCTCTGCAACGCCATCCCAACTCGATATCCTCATGCATCGCGTAAGGAAAACGCTCACAAAATCCCCCCACCTCCCGAACAAAATCAGCCCGCACACTGAGATTACTACTCCAGAAATACCGAAATCCGTAAAGCCGATCCGCCTCGATGTTGTCCCAGAAAAAAATCATCGACGTGTTCGCCAGCAAATGCTGCCAGGGCGAATTAAGCATTTCCGGCGGCCACACCGATCGACCCAGATGAGCTACCTCCGCCTCCGGATGCCACCGAATCTGCTGCAAATGCCGACCAATCGTCTCTTCATCAACCCGCACATCATCATCAAAAAACAACAGCCAACGCCCCCGCGCCTTCCCGATCGCCAGATTCCGCGCCTTGGCCGGACCCCCTTGAGGCTGGGTCAATCCCAGAAAACCGATATCCCCCAACAGTTCATCCGCCAACGATAACGACCCGTCATCCTCCCCATCGACCACGAGCACAACCTCGAACCGCTCGTGATCACACGCACTTTTCCCAATCCCCTCCAACAACGCCTGCAACTTCTCCCGCCGCTCCGGACACGTCGGAATAATCACACTAAGATCAAATTCACCGTCCATGACTTTCTACCATCCCTGCTTATACGGCAACTGTAGTAATCCCCGCCGACTCAAGCGAATCCTCTAACCACAAAGGCACAACCTGTATGTCATCGCCATATTGCATTCGCCATCGCTCAATCAATCGCCCCTGGTGCACCATCGTCAACGGGACAACAGCGTCGATCCCCAATGACCGCGCCTGACCAATTCTGTAAATCGGGTAAGAACCAATCCTGCTCTCCCCCAACACCGGGTTTTCATCCAGCACACCAACAACCTCAACGCATGGTCTATCCAAATACGGCAGCACAAGCTCAGCAAAATAACCACCCCCCAGAAAAGCCACACGCCGATATCCCTGCTCCTTGGCGGACTGCAAGGCCATTTGAAGCAGTTCAATACCATCCAGACTCGGCGGCTTGTTCTTTAAACGACATTCCGCATACTCATGAACAAGATGCTGACGGGCCGACGGAACATCGGCCGACCACTTGTCCGGATCATATCCGAGTTTGGTGACCATCTCCCGGCATGATTCTAAAATCCATCCACGCTCACGCTCATTCAATACAAACTGTTTTTCATATCGGTCCGGCGGGTGACTCAAAGTCTGGGCGGGATCCTGAACCCCGATAAAATCATAAATCCGCCCAAATACCTTAACCGGATCGGCAATCATGTCCTCAAAATGAATTTGCAAAACCCGTGAATGGCCGTACGCCTCGCTGCGCAAATAGGCCTGCATCTCGTTGTACCAGCGCATAAGCGAATTGGCGACCGTGGTCACAAAACCCTCACGGCTTCTCTGCCAGTGCACGTTGGCATTAATCAACGACTCAACCACCCCGATCGGATGCCGTACCAGGTAAATAATTTTTGCCGCCGGCCACAACTTCAACAAATCACCAAGGCGATGTGCATGCATCGTCGTCTTCTGCACGATAATCCCATCACCCGCCATTTTCCGACAGTATGTCTCAAAGTAACTTCGGCAGGCCGCCTCGATCACCTCGTCCGTTATGTCCGCAGAACGACTCTGCAGTCGGTGCCGGCTCCAATTTAACAATTCCTCAGGCAGAATCTCATTCACCGGCACCCTCGACAACGCCGAATGAGTGCCGAGTTGCTGTATCGCCGTACGCGATCCGCATCGGCCCGTCCCCCGAACAAAAACAATAGACGTATCTTGCATACGCTTAACTCCGCCGCCTATCTGCCCCTACAAACATATTTTCTGCCTGGCGAACAACATTTTCGCGATACACGTTCATCACCCGAGACATAACCGCCTCGTACGTGTACTCTCGCATAACCACTCCCCGAAGCTCCGCCATCACTTCCTCGTAGTAACCCTCATCCTGAAGGAAACTCTCCGCCAGGGATTCAAACTCGCCCGCATTACGAAATACGATCCGCTCCAGCCCCGGAAACAAAGCTGCTATCCGATTCTGATGCATCCCCGCCGCTCGCTGCTCCACGAATTCCTCGATCGAAAGATGGGCAAAATCACTGGGACAATAACGATTCAACACCAACGTCCCACAGGCCAACGCCTCCAACGACCGCTGATGCCGAAATCCTGCTGGTATCAACTGCAAAGCAATTTTCGAAGCCCGCAGAATCTTCCGCAGTTCCTCACCGTGCTCCGCCACACCCGCCGCAAATTCCCCCAACCGCGGATGATGCTCCCAACCCTTTCCATAAATCTTCAACACGCGCCCCGTCCGCCGGGCCCAGTCCGCCACCCATTCCAACGATTGCTGCCGTCGCCCCCAATCCCACAACCGATATACAAAATGCGTCTTGAGATGCTCCAGCGTTTCCTCGGGCAGTTCCCAACCGTTTTTTGTAGCGACATCCCGGGTAAAATCACCCGCCGTCGTCTGCACGTCCAAATAGCCGTCATCAGCCAACAATTTTTTCACCCCCGCGTACAGAGCCTCCAGCAATCCCCGAATCTGATCCGGATATTCCGCCACCTTCTCCCTGTAAAACGCCTCGATCGTCTGCGAGGCATGGCTGACAAAACAAACGTCACACCCGTAACGCTCACGATCCGCCTCGCCGATCGCCCCGTTATGAAATACCCGCGTCGATACCGGAATATTTGTGCTATAAAACTGCTCTTCCGGATAACCAAACTCCTCCACGCAACGCGGCTTGTAATATCCACACACCATATCGAACGGCTTAATCCCTTCCCCCGCCTGGCGACAAAGCAGGTTCGGCAAGGGATCCTGGATCCATGTCAAACAGGGCAGGTTATCCGGCAAGTGCGGAAATTCGTAATGAAGATGATCCAAAAGCAATACCACGTCCGGATCCATCTCCAGTATCTTCCGACACACTGCACTGCGCGGCAGAACCTCGTGATCCCGCTCCTCTATCAAAACTTCTGTTTGATATCCAAGACCCTTTAAACCCGCCAATGCGTCCCGCGTCGAATACTGCAACATGGTCGTAAAACGCGAAGTTATCCCTAACACCTTTCCTTCTCGCCCAAAACGCTCCACCCAGTAGTTTGCATCCCGATCCTGATACCGCTCCTCCAACTGCCGAACCAGTTCCGCATGCTCCGCGTTTCGCTTTTCGCCAACACGCTCAACAGCCTTCCACGCCTGCTCGGCCGTCGGCTTACCCGGCAACAGGTTCAACGCGTTCCCGGGCAGCGACAAACGTTCATCCTCCTCCCACAAACGCTCCACCCGCTCCACCGCATCTTCACCTACAAATAAATACACCCGCGGATCCGCCAGCCACTCCGTCACATCCTCGCAAAACAACCACGCCGCAAAACGAACCGGATCCGGCTCCACCACATAAAGCGGATAACTCATGGTTAAAAAAAGACGATGCGTCCGCTGGTAAATCTCTTCCAACAACCGCCCCACGCCGACCCCGACGATAACGTTTGCCTCCATATTTCCCCGCTCGGGCAGCTGAATCTGCCCCTCCGACTCCGCCGTGGACAAACCCCCCCGCCAATTCAGCCAGCCATTCTCTTCCCGGCGGGCAATCAACCATTGCCCCTGCCGACTCCGGTAAAACTCCACCCCGCTTAAAAAACGCTCCGCCGACTCCGCCAACTCCACTAGCGCCGGCCGATGCTCACGAATCGCCTCCATATTCCGCCGATAGGCTCCCGCCCGGTCCTCCAGGGCCACCTTCCCCTCTCCCAAAGCGCGAAGACTTGATTGCAACTCCCGGTATTGTTCTGGATTGGTTTGCAGATCCTCCCGACACTCCAGCAACTCCCGCAACGGCCCGCCCAAACCCAGCTCCGCCAAAGCGCGCACCATGAGCCACGACAATTCCGGTACCGCTGGCGCAGCCGCCAACACCCGGTAGCCCTGCTCAATAAACGAATATCGCCGCCCCGCCTCATAAACTTGGCGAAGCTGTGTTATGGCTTCCTGCAGCTTCAATAGACTCCTCGAAAATTATTATCGGAACCAAACATGCTGCAGTTAAAGAAAATGCGCAGGGAAAACCCCCTAAACCTCCACCTTCCCCTATTTTCAGCCATCAAATAATGGGAAACAAAGCAGGCAGCCCCAAATTCTGGAAATGTTAATTTACTTTGAACCGGCGCAAACAAAAGACGTGCACGCTCTATTCTGGCGATTGGGTGGTTGGCTTACCGATCTTGTTCAACAATCGCTGGGCTACGGTATTGGGCACCAACCGACTCAGACGATCCAAGTCCTGACACCCTAACTCCACAATCTGCTTAATATAAGTACTGCTGGTCAGGGCAAATTGATCGTTGGCCAACAAAAAAATGGTCTCCACCCCTCCGATGGCCAAGTTGATATTGGACTGCTGCAACTCAAAATGCAGATCCACATTATCCCGGATCCCCCGCACGATCACCTGGGCTCCTACCGACTGCACAAACTCCGCCGTCAATCCCTCGTAAGCCTTGACTTCCACGTCCCCAAAATCCCGCACCAATTCCCGAACCATCTCCACCCGCTCTTCAAATGAAAAAAGAGCTTGCTTCGCCGGATTATGCCCCACCGCCACAATCAGCTCGTCCACGATAACCCGGGCCCGCTTGATGATGTCCAGGTGACCCTTGGTAATCGGATCAAATGTCCCCGGAAAAACACCCTTTACATACTTATCTGCCGCCATAATTTACCCACCTGTTGTTCAACGGGGCAAGAGTTAACCCACCGCTTGCGATTGTACCCCCCCACCAAAACCCAATCAACCGCCACTTGGCGCAGGCCACCCCAGCGATTATGATATTTATGCAATGAACGTAGCCCTGTCATCCCGATGCCTGATGTCCAGCAAGCCGACTTCGCTTGCCGCGGGTGTTGTTCGTATTATTATCAGCATTATTATTACCCAAAACCTATAAGGGCAGGGCGGATTGAACTCTCCAGACTAATCAACGGCCCTGCCCAACCGGCGGGGTTTTTTA
>CAZMVS010000260.1:0-3311 GCA_964569525.1 uncultured Planctomycetales bacterium | reverse complement strand
TGTGTTCTGTGGGCAAACCCTGAGCCGCCTCCCCGCGCTGGCCCGCCGCCGCGACCTTCAACGACTCTGGCCACAATGTCACGCCATCGGCACAACCAGCCTACCGGTCATCCTGATCACCGGTTTCTTTGTCGGACTGGTTCTGGCCATCCAGGCAATCGAGCAATTGATGGCCTCCGGGCTGGCGGATCGCATGGGCGTGATCGTCAGCCTCTCCGTGGTGCGGGAATTAGGCCCGGTCCTGGCGGGAGTAATGCTTGCCGGCCGAGTCGGCGGAGCCTTGACGGCTGAATTGGGTACCATGAATGTAACAGAGCAGCTCGACGCACTGCGCGCTATGGGTTCAGATCCAGTACGCGTGCTCGTCGTACCCCGTTTTACCGCCTGCATACTACTCACGCCCCTTTTGACGTTATATTGTAATGCACTGGGTGTATTCGGCGGCTGGCTGATCAGCGTGCCGGTTTTCGGCGTCTCCAACTGGGCCTATTGGAATTACACCGCCAATGCCCTGGAGATGTGGGATATTTTTTGTGGATTAAGCAAGTCGGTCTTTTTCGGCGCCACCATCGCCCTGATCTCCTGCTACAAGGGATTTCACTGCCAGCAGGGCGCCCAGGGCGTGGGACGAGCCTGCACCGAAGGGTTCGTGACCGGCTTTGTGGCTATTTTGATCCTGGATTTCTTTATCACCATGGCCCAGAAAGGCTTTTACGTATCTGTATGGGGATTCAAGCCGATTTTCTAATCGCCCCCCAGACAACAGGTTCGCACTACCATGAGTAACCAGCAAAACATCGTCGAACTTCATGGCGTCCACAAGCGATTCGGGCGACTGGAAGTATTGCGCGGTATCGATCTGTTCCTTGAACGGGGCAAGACCACCGTGGTCATCGGCGAATCGGGCACCGGCAAAAGCGTGCTGCTCAAGGTCATGACCGGCCTGCTCTCTCCCGAACACGGTGAAGTTTTTTTCAACAACCATCGCATCGATCTGATGAGTGAAAAAGAACTAATGCAAATACGTCAGCACTTTGGCTTTCTATTCCAAATGGGGGCCTTATTTGATTCTTTAACCGCCTACGATAACATTGCCTTCCCTCTTGTTGAACATACAAACTATTCCGATAAACAAATCAGCCAAATCGTGACGGAAAAGCTCCGCCTGGTCGGCCTTGACGGAGTTCAACGCAAATTGCCGGCCGAACTATCCGGCGGTCAGCGAAAACGCGTGGCCCTTGCCCGAGCTATCGCCATGGAGCCGGAAATCGTCCTTTACGACGAACCGACCACCGGCCTCGATCCCATCCGGGCGGATACCATTAACGATCTGATCATCAAACTCAAGCATGAAATCAAAGTGACCAGCGTGGTGGTCACGCACGACATGACCAGCGCCTTCAAAGTCGGGGATCGAATCATTATGCTGCACGAAGGCCACTTTATCGCTGACGGGCCGCCGCAGGCGTACCGCAACGCAGATGATCCCCGCGTCCGCCAATTTGTGCTCGGTGAAGCAGTTCAGGACCGCGATAACTCGCCCGTCAAGGAGGTTGTTCATGACCAGTCGTAGCCGAAATGCACTCATAGGTCTGTTCGTCATCGGCGGTCTCGTCTGCCTGGCCATCCTGATCATCAAGTTCGGGGAAGGACGAGGCCTGTTCAGTAACCGTTATATTGTCAAGGCCAAGTTTGAAAGTATTATCGGCGTACGCGAAGGTACGGACGTCAATCTGGCCGGCGTATGGGTGGGTACTGTCCAAAAGGTCAAACTGATGGACACCAAAATACCTGTCTCCGGCGCTGTCGCCTGGCTTGAAATCGACGAGAGCTATACAGTCCCCAAAGACTCCGTTGCCTACGTCTATACGCCAATCCTCGGCCAACCAATTATTAATATTCATCCGCCCAGAATACCAACCGAGACATTACCACGTGATGGCTCCGGTTCCATCCGCGGAGAAGTCAAAAACCCACTGGAAACTGCTGTTGATCCCGAGTTACTCAACACCTTAAGCACTACTACCAAGGAAATTCGAGCTTTGGCCCATTCGCTGAACTCGCTTACCCAAAAACGCTACATGACCGAGGGCGAAAAGGTCGACGTTGAAAAACTGTCTCCCAACCTTTATGCCGCCGTTATCCGTTTGCATAACATCTTGGAGCATTTCGATAAATTCCTCGGCGATCCCGAGGTACAAAGTGATATTCGCCAAACTGTAGAAAACTTCCGGCAGACCAGCGAACAGGCCAAAACTGCGGTCGCCGAACTGGAAAACTTTGGCAAAAAGGCTAGCCAAACCGTCCAGCATGCTCGCGAGGCCTTGGACACCGTGACCGAAAGAGTCAACATCACGATGGATAACACCAATCAACACGTGGATAAGGTCGCCCGGCAAGTAGCCACCAACCTGGACAAGGTGTCTCAACTTCTGGATTACCTCAACTCCGCCGGCCAAGATCTGGCCGAGGGCGAGGGAACCATGGGCATGCTTCTGCGCGATTCCCGATTCTACGATTCCCTGCTGTTGACCGTGCAGCGTATCGGCCAGGCCGCCAACGAACTCAAGGTGCTGGTCATCCAATGGCAACGCAAAGGCCTGATCAGCAGCGTCCAACAGTAAGATGTCATAAAAGTGGCATCAAGCCTGATCCACGGAAAATTAATACCGCGGCCCACAAATGAACGTTTCGCTGAAAGCCTTTTTACCCCATCATCCCGAAATAGTTGACCACACCGCCAAACGTTTTTATCTTGCCTGTTTATGGTAATAATAAAACGATCAAATGTTATAGTCCGAATCCGCCGGACAGGGTTAATACGTATTTGTCTTGGAATGATCGCCTTCCTGCTTCTGGCAGGTTGCACAAAACCAACCTCCGCACCTGTCGCAAACCAACAAGCTGAACCAATACCCCAACGGGAAAAACCGCTTCAACATACCTTAACCATTAACGAGTATCCCCAACCATTGGGCGAAAAATCATTTCACAAACTGCGGATACTGGCCGACTTTGAAAATCCCCAACAGGAGCAATTATTCCGCCTCCATCCGTCCTCCAGCGGCGGACAGGTACAAATCTCACCCGCCCGCGCCCGCCGGCAAACGGGATCCGCTTCCTTGCAAATGTCTTTCCAATCTTCCCGGCAATGGGTGAGTTTTACGGGCACCTTGGCGGAAGGACCGGGCCTGCGCAGGGACTGGACCGATTATCATTTGTTAAGCTTCAGCATTTTCAGCCCACGCAAGCTGGGCGGCTTTCGCCTGGCCCTTTGCAGCGGTAACGAAATGCAATTCAATTACGAGCAT
>CAZMVS010000259.1:0-7403 GCA_964569525.1 uncultured Planctomycetales bacterium | reverse complement strand
ATGTGGCCGGCGTCACTCCTTACCCCGGTGCACAGCCGAATGGTTGGGATGGAAAGGTTGACTGTGCGGATATTGATTACATCCGTGACAACTTTGGTGACTGGTCGGATCTCAATGTGGCCGTTGCCATCGACCTGAGCTGTGATATGGATGGCGACCTGGACGTGGATGAAGACGATGTCGCTGAATTGGTCCAGACTATTCTGGGTACCGATTACGGCGATGTGAACCTGGATGGCGTGGTTGATGCGACCGACGAGTCCATCATCAACACCAACATGGGCATGACTGATGCCGGTTGGTGCGATGGTGATATGAATGGCGATGGCGTTGTCGATGCCGACGATCTGCCTAGCCAGCCGTTCAGCTTGGTCGCTGCTGAAGCCGTGCGAACCCACGGTTCCGCTGGTGATTTCGGCATTGATATGTTGGCCTCCGGTGCCTCCGATCCGCGTTATGGCGGACCGGAAAATGTTGTGCTTAGCTTCGAAGACGCCAGTGGCCCGGTCAACGTGCAGGCCGCCGACGGCAGCTTGGATGTCACTATCGCTCCGGATAACTCCGGCGAGATCGTGCTCAACCAAGGTTCCGGTTCAGCGACTGTCGCAGGCAACACTATCACGGTGAGTGTCAGCGGACTGACTGATCAGACCTGCTTGCAAGTCACTGTGCAGAACATCGCTCGTGCCGGCAATCCCTCAGATCTGATGAATCCGAATCCGGATTCTGCTCAGATCGCGCTGCTCGCCGGTGATGTGTATGAAGACGGTGGCGTGACCTCGACGGACATTGCCTATGCCAAGTACTTCAGTGGTTCGGTCGTAAGTGACGAGCTGACCATGCGGTCAGATATCTATTGTGACGGCTCGGTCACTTCGACGGATATTGCTTACGCGAAGTACTTCTCTGGCGCTTCCGCGAGTTGTCCATAAATGCCCTTAGGGCTCTTGGGCCTAAGAGACGCTCGGCCATCGGCCGGGTGATAACGACTTACCCATCTCTCCTGACCCCAAGGCCCCACCCATCGGGCTGGCTGTCTCCCCGACAGCCAGCCTTTTTTATTTCTCCAATTACTTGGTAATGTCGGACAAACCCTAAGCTATACGGATTTTGGAAAATCGTTAAACATCTGTTTCATGGATTGTTGGATAGGATCTTAATTTATAAGGTGATGAAAAGAAAAGCAGAACCCTTCACAACGATAAAAATCTCCAATGGGCCCGGAGGGATTCGAACCCCCGACCAAGCGATTATGAGTCGCCTGCTCTAACCGCTGAGCTACGGGCCCGGGTACGCCGGAAATAACGGCTCAGTTACTTTATCCTATGGTCTTTGCCCACATCCTGCAATATTCGCCCCGCTTCTGTACTGGCTGATAAACTTTCTAAAAAGGCATCAACCATCCTATACAGGCGGATATTTCCCGATAGCTCATTTGCAGAGCGAGCCTAGGTTAACCGTAGTGCACCAGTTTAATAGCACCATTTGCTTTGGATCCTATCGCCATTTCGAATGTGCGACAATGGAACAAAAACAGGCGGCCGACTTCAAGTCAACCGCCTGTGATAAGTATTGGTTGTGATTCAACCATTCGTTACGCCGAACGCCTGCGGCGAAGCAGGGTTAGCCCGCCCAAGGCCAGCAGGCCTAGCATGGCCGGTTCGGGTACTGGTGTCAGGAGAACAGCGTGGCTTTGGTTCTGGCTGTTGAATGCGTAGCCGACCATCTGCCCGTTATTGTTAATATCGAAAATCGACCAGACGTTCCACCCTCCGGGATTGGAAGTAAGCAGGGAATTCACGTCATAAATGTTTGAGCCGGTGTGTATGAACCCGTAGTAGTTCGTTCCACCCAGGAGCGTTCCAACGATGTCTCCGGAATCATTAATGCCGTAAGCCTCGTTGGTTCCAGTCGGAACGGGCATGGTGCTTACCAGATCGGTTATCACGCCGTTGGAATAGACAAACGGGTGCGTTCCGCCACCAGCTACGTCGGAGCTGCCCACGATGACGCCATTGTTGTTGATGGACCAGGCCTGACTGTTGGTGCCGCCAAGTGTTCCCAAGTCAGTCATGCTGCCGCTGCTGTGTAGGAAGGCGTGATAATCCAGGTCGGAGTTTACCCCGGAGTAGCCCACCACCTCATCGTTGTCGTTGACCCCCTGAGCACAGCTCACCGTACCAGTAGGCAATGCCCCAAGGTCAGACATACTCTTGGAAGAATGATCGTACATGAACGCCCGGTATTGGCCGGCGGCGTTATTGGCCCAGCCGACTACCTTGTTGTTGACATTGACCATATAGGCCCCGCTTTCGGAACCTCCCAACGTGCCCAGATCGTTCATATTCGTTCCGTCATACAAAAAGGCATGGCGGCCCATGTTGTTAGGGTCTGACGTTGTCCAAGAGGCTCCCGCGACGTACCCAGCACTGTTGATGCCGTAGGCACCGCTGTTGGTGCCGCCGAGTGTGCCCAGGTCGGTCATGCTGCCGCCGGTGTAGCGAAAGGCGTGACTAACGCCGTTACCGAGCCCGCCCGAAACAAAGGCCCAACCGGCCACCTGGCCGCTGTCATTGAGGCTGAAGGCCCGGCTGTCTGCGCCACCCAGCGTACCCAAATCGGTAATTGTGTAAGGTCCCGGAGATGCCCAAGCGGAGATCGCAAAAAAAAAACGACACAACCAGTAACAAACCATGATCGAGTGGGGTTCAGATTCCAAGTGAACATTTTTCCCCTCCTTCTCAGGCAGTTTGACATGAAGCAATTCAACCTAAAATATAGGGCTGCGCTAGCTTTCCCACGAATATGCTCAAATACCATTTTACAGTAATTTTGACACAGCACCTAGAAAAAAATTTGTCTATCGCCCTCAGTAGGCCCGTGAGTCTATACCACCTCTGCATTGCCACTTTTGCTAAAGACATAAACCATTGAGGACCAAAGGTTTTGGGCGATTCGCTTGACTTGCAACGCAATAGCTTGCCATTAATGAACCGGGGATCAAACCTTGCGCCAGGAATAACTTGCTTATCTGATAATTCGCGATATCCTCGATGAAAGAACGAGTTGCGGTTGTGGGTAAAGCCCGTCAGCGGCTGATAATAGCTTTTTGGCGAAAGCCGTGACCGCATGCCCGTTGCGACGAGCAGGAGACAAGCGCCTCATCAGTACAACGTAGATCGCACAGGCATTATGCCCCGGAGGTTAGAATAAATATGAAAGAAAACAAAGGCCGTGTTGTGTTAATCACCGCTATTTTGTCGGCGGCCGTCCTGGTTATGGTGGCCCTTTCGTCTTTTTTGCATTCACGGTCAGACAACACGGCTGAGCGAATGGTGACGGACCTCGCGGGACGGAAGGTTGCCGTTCCCTATGAGGTAAACCGCCTCGTTGCCCTCGGGCCGGGCGCCTTGAGACTCGTCGCATATCTTGGGTTGACGAATCGAATCGTTGGCATCGAGGATCTTGAGAAACGTATGGAGAGCAATCTTTACGTACGCCCATATGCGAGCACCCTTGGCAAGGAATTCATGGATCTGCCTGTTGTTGGAACCGGAGGAGCTGGGGCGCTTCCCAATCTCGAGAAGATACTGATGTGCCGACCGGATCTTATCGTCGCCGTGAGCGTTGATCCCGCTCAATTGGATAATATACAAGCAAAAACCGGGGTACCAGCTATCTATCTGTCATATGGCGCGTTGGGCGTTTGGCGAGAAGAGGCTCGACATTCCCTTTCTCTTCTTGGAGAGGTTCTTGGCGGTAAAAAGCGCGCCACCGCGATCAACGAATATGTATCATCTCTGGAGGACGACTTGAAGAAGAGAACTGCGGACCTCGATGAAAAAAACAAACCATCCACTTATTTCGGTGGGATTTCGTACAAGGGGGCGCAAGGCCTCACCAGCACGGAAGCAGGATATACTCCCGCTCGTTGGGCCGGGGTACGCAACTTGGCCAACGGCTTGGGCAAGGACGGCCACTTCTTCGTGGATAAGGAGCAAATTTTGGTTTGGAATCCGGACTTCATATTCGTTGATATTGGAAGCCGACTCCTCCTTGATCAGGACTTCGCGGAGAACAGGGACTTTTACCGTATGCTCAAGGCTGCCCGAACCGGCAGGACATTTTCGCTGCTGCCTTATAATTATTACAATACCAACATCGAGTTGGCTTTGCTCAACGCATATTTCATCGGCAAGTCTTTGTATCCGAGCAGATTTGCCGACGTCAACATGGAGAACAAGGCCGGCGAGGTCTTGGAGACCTTTTTAGGTGTCCGTTCCGATAAAGAGCTACCAGCCTTCCGAACCCTACGCTTTCCCGAGACCGGTCCGATCGAGTGGAGATAGCATGCCTGGAACAGACCTGAAAGACCAGTACGCAAAACATATGAAAAGAAAACTTCTCGTTGGCTGCGCGCTTCTGGTCTTGACCGCCGCCGCCGCCGTGCTCTCACTGCGGATTGGTGCATATCCCATCGGCTTTCGCGAAATCGCTGCCGCGCTTATAGGGCAGTCAGATGAACCTACATGGCACGTCTTCTGGAACATACGAGTGCCTCAGGCACTGGCGGCGCTTCTTGCCGGTGCGTGTCTCGGTCTGGCAGGCACTGCTATGCAGAACGTATTGAGAAATCCGCTCGCCTCGCCTTTCACACTTGGCATTTCCCAAGGGGCCGTTTTCGGCGCGGTGTTCGCGATTATCGTTTTAGGGGTAGGAACTGCCTCCGTAACAAGCACGGAACGCACCTCT
The DNA here is from genome assembly GCA_964569525.1 of uncultured Planctomycetales bacterium. Lineage (GTDB taxonomy): Bacteria > Planctomycetota > Phycisphaerae > UBA1845 > PWPN01 > JAAYCU01. The sequence continues at coordinate 2,651 of CAZMVS010000259.1, read as the reverse complement.
GAATTGTCCCCACATATTATTGTTGCCTGCGCATTTACCGGATCACTTATTACTGTCACGGTACTGATCTTACTCTCTTCCCTTCGCGACCTTTCGCCCGCGGCTCTTATCTTGGCCGGGGTCGCGCTCAGCGCATTCTTCGGATCGGCAACCATGCTTTTGCAGTACTTCGCTTCCGATATCCAGATCGCCTCCGCTGTGTTTTGGACGTTCGGTGATCTCAGAAAAGCGCAATGGCCTGAACTTGGCGTGATTGCCCTCGTGATGTTGCCGCCGGCCGCATATTTCTACTGGAAGGGATGGCATTTCAATGCAATGATCTGGGGGGATGATACGGCGAAAAGTTTGGGCGTCGGCGTTTATGCGCTTCGGCTTACGGCACTCGTGCTTGCCGCGCTGGCGGCGTCCGTTACCACCGCGTTTATGGGGATCATAGGATTCGTCGGTTTGATCGCTCCCCACATTGTCAGGATGATCATCGGACAGGATCACCGTTTTCTATTCCCGTATGCAGCTTTGACCGGCGGCCTGCTCCTGTTAGTTTCCGATCTGCTGGCCAGAACTGTGATGGCACCAATTGTCCTACCGGTTGGCATTCTGACTTCTTTTGCCGGTGCTCCTCTTTTTCTGTATTTGCTCTTAAAACACAGGGATATACGTTCATGAGCCTCCGAATTGACAATCTTCATTTTTCCTACCCCGGCGAAGATGTCCTGCGCGGCGTTACTTTGGAACTTCCGACGGGTGCCCTCGCAGCAATCTTGGGAGAAAATGGCTCAGGAAAGACCACCTTGTTAAAAAACATCAATCGCCTGTTAAGTCCACGAATGGGAACAGTGATGATTGACGGCACTGCGGTGGAAGGCATGAGTGGCCGGGAGATTGCCCGGCATTTCGCGTATATGCCCCAGCGCCAAGAGGCCGCTCACTGCACCGTATTCGAAGCGGTCCTGCTCGGAAGGAAGGCACGTGACGGTGGGCAGACAAATGCGCAAGACATAGAAAAGACCGAGGAAATCCTGCGCTTGGTTCGCTTGGAAAATCTGGCGATGCGGCCCGCAGCGGAATTGAGCGGCGGCGAGTTACAGAAGGTCGTCTTGGCCCGCGCATTGGCCCAAGAGCCTGAAGTCTTGCTTCTCGACGAACCGATCAACCATTTGGATCCGGTTAACCAGATTGAAGTGATGAGCCTGCTTCACGCTGTAACGCGGGATCTTGGTATAACAACCTTGGTAGTAACGCACAACCTGAACAACGCGTTGCGATTCGCGGATCGTTTCATCTTACTCAAGCAGGGACGAGTCCTTGCTATGGGTGGCAAGGATGTCCTTATCCCCGAGGCGATTCGTGAAGCCTTCCATATCGACGTGACAATCGGGGAGGTCGCCGGCGTCACGGTAATGGTGCCGGCCATACACGGAATGCGCTCACACCAGCACCTGCAAAAATCCGGACATTTCCGCGAACATGTCCACGAGGTGGACGATCACGTTTTCGACCATAAACACGATTGAACATAGAAAAGGGCATGAGCGGCGAAACACCCGATGATTGACCGGATTTCGCCTGACGGGCCGGATCGCCGTCCTTGGTGCGGCCCTTTTGGGGTATTTAGGGTGATTGGAGGGGCTTTTATCCCAATTCGGGCCGGTTTCTGGTGATGGCTGGCGGCTCCGAAACCTCCAGTGCTTGACCCGGTGTTTGAAACTCGTTCTAATAAGGGGGTTGATGGCCTTCCTGTTAGGGCGGGTCTCTTGCTCGGTATTCTCTGGTCGAGAGCTGCTGGCAGTCTCGACTTGCCGGGTTCGAGGCTTAAGTCCTTATCGGGAAGTTTCTTGGTGGTATTTATCGATATGCCACCTTTTTCGGTGCCTGCAGGTTCAGCAGTCTCCTTCTGGCTCCCGTTTCCTATAGACTGCGAAGAGGAATCTGTTTATGAACAAGAAACTTTATGTCGGTAACCTCAGTTACAGCGTTAGTTCTGAGGAACTCGAACGGATGTTCAGTGAATTCGGCGAAATTGAAGATGCCGTTGTTATCACCGATCGTCAGAGCGGTCGCAGCAAAGGGTTCGGCTTTGTGACCTTTGCCGAGGACAACAGCGCCCAGTCGGCTATTGACAGCCTTAACGGAAAGGAAGTTGAAGGTCGAGCCTTGACCGTCAACGTCGCCAAGCCTCGTGAAAATCGCGGCGGTGGTGGCCGCGGTGGATTCGGTGGCGGCCGTCGCTACTAATTCATTCTGTAATCCAGAACAACACAGGCCTGTTCTCATCCGGGAGCAGGCCTTTTTATGTCCCTTTGATCGCAGAAAGCTTTGATTGACATTTCATCTGGAATCGATAAGATAACCAGCGCGGGTGGATTGTCCTATGAGTTATTCCCCGATAGCTCAATGGTAGAGCGAATCCCGATTTATATCGGGATTAACCGCAGGATACCAAGTGAAGTCGAAAGGGCAATTTGAATCACAAATTTGGGATGTAGTCCCCGATAGCTCAATGGTAGAGCGAGCGGCTGTTAACCGCTAGGTTGTAGGTTCGAGTCCTACTCGGGGAGCTTAAATATTAACGGGGTATTTCCCCGACCTAATAGTTAACGGAAAGCCCCGGAGCGAAAGCCACCGGGGCTTTTCTGTAACCTATTGGAACC
>CAZMVS010000258.1:0-14527 GCA_964569525.1 uncultured Planctomycetales bacterium | reverse complement strand
AAAACCCCCCCCCACCAGAAATAAGCTTCGGAGGGAACGATTCTCGCGAACCCGCCCCAAAAATCACAACAACTTCAAAATTTGTAAGTGTTTGTAAATAAAGGGATTACAAAACCATCGCGGCCGCCGGTTTCGCCCAATCCTGCATTGACATCGTTGCCGAAAGTAAGTTATATTTCGGTTTACGTCGCCTGCAGCACTGAGCATTGCAGGTAGTCGAAAAGCGAAATCTGAACGATTCGATTAGACATATACGAACCGCTTACAGAATTCTGAATATCGGCTGTCTTAGCCGTGGCGCACTTCCGGGACGGATCAATATCTGCCCCGGAAGTTTTTTATATAACCATCTCCTACTCATCGCCCACGCGTTCACTAATCGTTAAAAACAAGGAAACACTCCAACAACGAAACCCCTGTCCAGAAAATAAAAACCGAAAAAGCAACCTTCACAAAAAATTTAGAGACAAGCACTTGCAGAAATAAAAATTATTCCGGAATTTTCGACTCACCCAACTTGCTACGATCCATTGAACCAGCCATACTGTCGAACATGAAAGTACCATTCCTCGATCTCAAAGCACAGTACGTCTCGGTCAAATCCGAATTGCACGAAGCAATCGACCGGGTGCTCGAATCGCAAAAGTACGTTCTCGGGCCGGAGGTGGAAGCCCTGGAAACGGAAATCGCCGAATTTTGCGGCGCTAAACACGGTGTCGGCGTCAGCAACGGCTCTGATGCACTGTTGGCCGCCTTGATGGCCCTGGATCTCAAGCCCGATGATGAAGTCATCGTGCCCCCGTTTACCTTCTTCGCCACCGCCGCCAGCGTCCTGCGCGCAGGTGCCAAACCGGTCTTCGCCGATATTTCCCCGGATACTTTCAACATCGATCCCCAGGCTGTCAAAAAAGCCGTTACACCGAAAACCAAGGCCGTCATTCCGGTTCATCTTTACGGCCAGTGCGCGGATATGGATCCTCTCCTGAAAATCGCCCGGGAAAACAACCTCGCCGTAATCGAGGACGCCGCCCAAGCCATCGGAGCACTTTATAAAGATCAACCAGCCTGCAGTATGGGAACCACCGCAACCCTTTCGTTTTACCCCACCAAAAATCTTTCCGCTGTCGGCGAAGCGGGAATGGTCCTGACCAGCGACGACAAAATGGCTGAAACCCTACGCGTCATCCGCCTGCAGGGACAAGTCTCTTCCTACGAGCACGCCCGCTTAGGCGCGAATCTGCGCATGGACGGCATCCAGGCCGCCGCTCTGCGCATCAAGTTCAAACGTTTGAAGGAATGGAACACCCGCCGACAGGAAAACGCGGCCCGTTACGACCAAGCACTGGCCGACAGCCCGATCCAATCCCCTATCGTCCGCGATGATTGTCGGCATGTCTATCACCAATACACCGTGCGCACCCCGAAACGCGATGAGTTAAAAGCCTTTCTCCAGAAAGCTGATATCGCTTCCAGCGTATTCTATCCAATCCCACTGCATCTACAGCCCTGTTTCCAATACCTTGGTCATCAAAAGGGCGATTTCCCAGTGGCTGAAAAAGCATCGCAAGAAGTACTTTCCCTCCCCATTTTCCCGGAAATGACCCGCGAGCAACAGGATTACGTCATTGAAACCATCCGTAAATTTCAATAGCCCTGCGCAAAAATAATTGTCCGGCCGTCATATAGAACTACAATTTACCCGTCAAAATGAGTATGATGTGATCTTCTGTGAGCTCGTTAGCACACAGAACTCCGAAAACCTACCCGACGCGAATCTGTACCCGTTTCAAGTGTATTGAATAGGATGTGGAGGGGGTAATCTTTGAGCGATATCAGTTCGGATATCCCGACTGAAGCTGTCTTGCCAGATCAGGAGCAGTCCCGGCGCTGCCAGCGCTTCTTTTACGGCTGGATCATGCTACCCATTACTACCTTGGGCGTTATGTGCAGCGCTCCCGGACAAACCTTTAGCGTCTCCACCTTCAACAATTCCCTCCGCGGCAGCCTGGATTTATCCCAAACCGCCTTCGGCTTGACCTACACCATCGGCACCCTGCTGGCCGCCTTACCCATGACCTACGTCGGAGCCCTCATGGACCGCTTCGGACCGCGCAGAGTGATGACCGGCGTGGTATTCATCCTCGGACTGGGCTGCTTCTTTATTTCAAAAGCAAATTCATTGCCGGCCCTGTTAATCGGTTTTTTCATGCTCCGCCTGTTCGGCCAGGGATCCATGACCATGCTGTCCACCAATACCTTGGCCCTCTGGTTCAATAAGAAACTCGGCTCCGTCAACGCTATTCGAAACCAAGGCATGAACCTGACCATCGCCATTCTCCCTACTATTAATTTATGGCTGATTAGCGAGTTGGGCTGGCGGTGGACCTTCCGTATCCTTGGGCTGGGAGTCTGGGCCGTCATGTTTCCCGTGCTGCTGCTGTTTTTCCGCAATCGCCCCGAAGACGTCGGCCAACTTCCCGACGGCGAACTTGAAGATCCCTTGGCGAACGAAGACAACACCACCGACGATTGCACTCAGGTAAACAACAACCACGAATCCCGAGAAAGGGACTTCCGCCTCTCAGAAGCCATTCGAACCCGCGCCTACTGGATTATCCTCGCCGGCGTAGCCATGTGGGCCATGACGGTCACCGCCGTCATCTTCCAGGTGCAGCCTCTGCTGACTTCGCGCGGATTGGACGAAGATTATGTGGGCCATATCCTCGCCGTCCTAGCTGCCACACTGGCGGTGAGTCAATTGATCACCGGCTACCTCGCCGACCGTATCGGCCTGAATTACCTGCTGTCCGTCGGCATGCTTATGCTGGCCGCTTCCGTGTGGATCCTTAAAATCGCCGATACTTTGGCTCTCGCCCTGACCTTCGCCGTCGCCATGGGATTGGCCCAGGGCATCGTGACCTCTATCAATTCTCCCTTCTGGGTGCGCTACTTCGGCCGAAAACATCTGGGCAAAATCCAAGGCTCAGTTACCACAACGCTGGTAGGGGCCTCCAGTCTCGGCGCTTCACTCCTGGGTGTGGGGTTCGACTTGTTCGGCAGCTACGACCAAGTACTGCTGATGCTTTTCTTCCTGCCCCTCCCCCTCGTCATCCTGGCCCTGCTGGCCACTAAACCACCACTGCCAGCGCGCGAAAAAATACCCGCGGAAAATAAACCCGCCTGAGAAAGCTCCTGATGTTACTTTTGTAACTCGAGACAAACGCTAATAATAGAAATTGTCGGAAAAGTATAATAAGCGAAGTCAAAACAAAAGATGTGACTGTTCCGAATAGCCAACTTGGCTGCTGATTCTACTTTTTAGTCAGCTTCTCCACCGCCTTGTTGGCGATCGCTCCTAAAAGACTCAATCCAACGATCACTCCGATTACGATGACCACGAACTTCAGCGTCCGCTGCGTGTCAGAAAAATCAATCTCGTCTAAGCCATCTCCGATCCAGACTGCCGCAATTGTCCGCGTGGCCATGCCCAACAAGGTCCCCACAATAAAAATCGGCAACTGAATTTTGGTCCCTGCCATCACCAGGTTGGTAATCGCGAAAGGAGAATTGGGCGGAACCCGCAACAAGGTAATGATCCCCAGGGCTCGCAGTTTCCCCTTACGCACCAGAGTATCGTACACCCGCTGCCACTTGGGTTTTTCTGCGATGATCTCCATCCCCCGGTTTCCCGACGCCCGCCGACCAACGAGATAACCGATCACCGCACCACCGACATAGCCGGCAATCGCCGCCGCTGAACCGAAAAATTTGCCGAAAACAAATCCGCCCACCACCGCCTGGGCATAAGTGGGCAAAATGGCTAAGCCCGAACAGACCGCAAACACCAGGCTATAAAAAAACATGCCCAACGCGCCCTGGTTCTCCAGCCAATCTCCGTACAAGGGCATAAATCCCAACAGCACAAAACCCCCCAAGGCTGGCAAACTGCAGGACAAAACCGCCAACGGACCCGCCGGCCCTAAGCGCCGAAAATACGCCCAGAATACCGCTAAATCAGAAGGCTTCTTCGGCAGAGAAGTCTGCTCTTGCTCAACCGCTTCCTCGGCTTCCAACTCCGCAGACTCAACCTGCTCGGATTGTGTTTGATGATCACTCACATCTACACGTTAGAAAGAAAATGACTCCAGGTCAAAAATTGATGTCTTTACCGTACAAACGCCTGCTTAAAAACGTTTATTTTTTCTCCTCAATAATCTCCAGTACGTTTTTTACCGGCGTCAGGTCGGAACGATGCTCCTGAACAAGGGCTTCTATTTTTTCCAGCATCTCCGGATGCTTGTCCGCCACGTTGTATTTCTCAGACGGATCGCGCTCCAGATGATACAACAAAGGGGGATCATGCTTTTTCGGCTTCGGCATGCCGTAGCCGGCCTGGCTCATAAAATGGGCCTTCCACGGACCATACCGTACCGCAAATAAACGCGTCCCTCGGTAATAAAAATACGTCCGCTCATGCCGCTTGTCACCTTTCAACAACACCGAACTAACATCCTCTCCATCCAGGATCCGATCGCTCGGCACCTCCACACCCGCCAATGCACAACACGTCGGCAGCAAATCCATCGTACTCACCACCGAGCCGTTAATCTGACCAGCCTTAATGTGCCCCGGCCACCAGGCCAGCGCCGGCTCCCGCATGCCGCCTTCCCACGCCGAACCTTTCGCCCCGCGCAACAAGCCCGCCGACCCGCCGCGCAACTTCATCAAACTCCACGGCCCGTTGTCACTTGTGAAAATAACCAACGTATTCTCCGCCAATTCCAACTCCCGCAACAACGCCACGATCCGCCCCACGCTCCAATCCAACTCCTCAACCACGTCGCCATACAAACCCCGCCTGCTGCGACCCGCAAACTTCTCGGAAGCATGCAGCGGAACATGTGGAAACGTGTAAGGCAAATACAAAAAGAAAGGTCTCTCTCTATTTTTGTGTATAAAATCCAAAGCCTCCTGCGTGTATCGTTTCGTCAACGTTTTCTGCTCGACCGGTCTTTCGATCACTTCCTCGTCGCGCATCAAAACACAAGGCTTCATGTCGTTGCTGTAGGGAATCCCAAAATAACTATCGAATCCCTGGCTGACCGGTAAATAACCCTTCCGATGCCCAAGATGCCACTTGCCGATACAGGCCGTCGCGTACCCCTCCTGCTTCAACAATTCCGCCAAAGTGATTTCCTCATGCGGCAAGCCCTGCGTGTGCATCGGAAAAAGCACACGACACTCATCATGACACATCCCGCTACGTATCGGCAATCTGCCGGTCATCAAGGCCGCCCGACTCGGCGTGCACACCGACGCAGCCGCATAAAACTGCGTAAAACGCATCCCCTCGCTCGCCAATTGATCCAAGTTAGGCGTACATATCGTCGGATGTCCGTAACAAGACAAATCCCCGTAACCCAAATCGTCCGCAAATAAAATAACAAAATTAGGGCGCTGCTTTTCTGCCGAACCATCATCAGTCGCCGCCCACAAAATATTGGCCGCCCAAAACACTGATAAAATACTGAAAACCAACATAGCTTTTCGGCTATTTCGCGTCGTCGTTATCAACATGATCGCCTCCTTCAACCAGGTCCCCGGCGGAATATCCTATGGTAAAAAATCAAACCAATGCTAATTGCATCCCAAACAGGCGCCAAGAACAAACCTCCTTAAAAGCTTTACCCAAACCAACCTCCGGGGCGCATAAAAAACCGCGAGGCGAGCCAATAAATTCAACTCAAGCTCCACCTCGCGGATATTTTTCGATGTTCACTACTGCCAGAAACCTTACCGAGCATACTCAACGGCTCGCACCTCGCGAACCAAAGTAACCTTAACCTCACCCGGATAGGCCATCTCCGACTCAATCCGCTTGGCAATCTCGTAAGCCGTCTTGGCGGCATGATTGTCATTGACCCGGTCGGCATCCACGATAACGCGAATCTCCCTACCGGCCTGAACCGCGTACGACTGCTTCACCCCGTCAAAGCTACTGGCAATCTGCTCCAACTGCTCCAGCCGCTTGATATAACGCTCCAGCGATTCCCGCCGACTGCCCGGCCGAGAAGCACTGATCGCGTCCGCTGCCGCCACCAACGGAGTGTACAAACTGGTCGCCTCCACGTCCCCATGATGACCTGCGATCGCGTTGAGCACTTCGGGACGCTCATTAAACCGCTTACAAATATCAGCCCCGATCTGAGGGTGTCCTCCCTCAACCTCGGGATCAACCGCCTTGCCGATATCATGCAACAAACCACAACGCCGCGCTAAAGTACCGTCCAAACCAAGCTCGTCTGCCATTACCTGGCACAAATACGCTACCTCAGTACTGTGTTGCAAAACATTCTGCCCATAACTGGTCCGAAAACTCAAACGCCCCAGCAAATCAATCAGCTTTTGATTTAATCCACCAACGTTCGCTTCCACCGCAGCCTTCTTGCCCCGCTCCACGATCTGCCGGGCAACCTCCTCCGAAGTCTCTGCAATCATTTCCTCGATTCTACTGGGATGAATCCTCCCATCCTGAATCAACCGCTCCAACGCGATCCTGGCGATCTCCCTGCGTACCGGATCAAAAGCACTGACCACCACCACTCCAGGTGTATCATCAACGATCACATCCACCCCGGAAGCCTTCTCAAACGCCCGAATATTACGACCCTCCCTGCCAATCACCCGTCCCTTCATGTCGTCCGAGGGAATATCAATCGTACTAACCGTGCTGGCGCTGGTGTGCTCGCTGGCATAACGCTGAATAGCCGTTACAACCACTTCCCGGGATTGCTCCTCCGCCGTCTCCTTGGCCTCGGTCAGGATCTTGTCCACCATGGCCGTTGCATCATGCTCTACATCGCTCCGAATGCTCTCCAGCAGAGTCTTCCTCGCCTCATCAAGGCTCATCCCGGTAATCTGTAAAAGCCTTTGCTGCTCTTGCTCCCGGAGCTCCGCAATCTCCTGCTCCTTGCTTACCAGGAACTCCTCCTGCTCCTTGAGTTTTGACTCCTCCTGCTCCAACATCCTTTCTTTCGATGTAAGCGTGTCCAGCTTCTTATCCAAATTGTCCGCGCGCTTATCCAGCCTCCTTTCGGATTCCTTCAACTCTTCCCGAACCTTTGCACTCTGCTGTTCAAACTCCTCCAAACGATTGATGAATTCTGACTTTGCTTCAACCTGTGCTGTTTTAACCGTGACCTCAGCCTGTTTCCTGGCCTCCTCAACGATGCCCTCTGCTTCCCGGCGGGCAGCGGACATCTTCCGCTTCCCGTACTGAGCAACCAAAAGATAAATGGCCGCCCCACCCAGGAAAATACCAATCAAGAGGTACACCGCCGGAGTGGCCTCTGCCAAAATATCCGGCAGTATCATGTTTCACCTTCCTAACACACATGAAGTTCACCCATCAAACTTATCATCGCGGAACTACTGGCCACCACGCAGATAAGCCTGAATCTTGTAAAATTCGTATGCCGGGCTCAGGAATGAATTCTACGAAATGAAAACCTGCTATACAGGTTCGTTCAATGTCGATCAGAATGGTATGCTCATTAATGTTTCAGGACGCCAAACGTCTTCCGATAACCTCACGCGCCAAACAAACGGTAAACCAGGGAAAATCACTCGTTATTTGTCAAAAATCAGCTAGTGTCACATTCTCCTTGTTAAGCTCAGGACAAAATTCGCGGCAGCTATTCGCTCCCACGATTGTAATGTTACCTGCTCTTTCAATCTCCCTGTATCAAAACCATAAGTCAGCACGTTATCGACGACCCTGAACATGACCGAAATCTTTCGCAAACTACCATATCCTTTGAACAAAAAGGGTTAGTCATTCCAAAACAAACTACCCTCGTCCCACCAATCGAACCTCCGCCCGACTGACGGACACTGTAAGTTTTGCACGAATCGACATTGACCTCGCCTCAGCAAGGTGACTCAAATAGTAAAATTCTTCCCGTTCGGACCTCAAATCAACAGGTCAATCCCGGCCCGATTAACGAAGACAATCTCCTCACTAAAATAAAGTTCAGTACCAAAACAATTCCTACGAATAAGCTCATTATAAAAAAATGGACTATGTCGTCAACCATTAAAAATTCCCTGAAAACAACACAACCTTATTTTTTTCAGATGGTTACACAACTTTTCCTGCCATTGTAGCACCCCCCATCTATCCATGCTATTTAATCACCGCCCCAGCACATAACCCTATCTTTATATTATATACATCCTTACAACTCTTCACCTGACGCCCAAATCCCTATCCAAACTTGTAAATTAAAGCCTCGAAATTTTAATTAAACCAAGAATAGCACAGGGTGTTGGAATATAAGCTTCTGTAATTTCTATGCTTATGCAAACAAGACCAGCCCACTCCCCACATAGAAAAAACTATCCCAAATCCAAAACTTAAGAAGACAAACTATATTTTAATGGTCGTATTCACGCTCAATACCTTCCCTGGCAAGCCAATTTCAACTCCGCAGGCGCAAAAAAACCACTCGGCAATCTCAAATCTGCCTCAGATTCGGAACAAACTGTAATCGGGATTACACGTCCAGATTCTTAACGTGGGCGGCATTGGTCTCAATAAACTGCCTACGGGCTTCCACATTGTCCCCCATCAGAATCGAGAATGTCCGATCAGCCTCCCGAGCATCCAACTCAAGCTGCTCGGGATCCCCACTGTCATCGGAAATGACCACCTTGAGCATACCCCGATTCTCGGGATCCATGGTGGTTTGCCATAGCTGATCCCCGTTCATCTCCCCCAAACCCTTGAACCGTCGGAATTCGATGCCTTCTCCCCCCAAACTGCGAACCCGGTCCACAACCTGGCGAAGACTGTCCAACTCGACCACAATCTCTCCATCCCGCTTGAGCAAATAGTTAGCCGGCGGCAGAGTACCATCCACCTGCTCCTCCCGCTCGGCATAATAATCATCCATGCCCAAACCCATGGAACGAAGTTGGCCAATCAAATCTTCCAGAACTCGGCATTCGTCAAGATCGGTATTCTCAATGCGATGATCCGCCGTGGCTTCCTGGCCGGTAACAATGCCCGCCGCGCCCGTATCCACAACCGAAACCTCGCCGAAACGAGATTTCTCTTCATCGCAAAATCGCTCAAATTCCTCATCACTATAGCCGTAATGCTCAACTGGAGTCGTCTCACCGGGACGATAAACTTCCGCTCGAAAACTGGGGAGCCTGCCATTCTCGTCCATGTGACGCTGTATCAATTCCCGCTTGTTGATACCCCGTCGGTTGAGAACGCGACCCTGCTGAATCATGCCATCCAAAATCTTGTAAATCCTGGCCATGTCCTCGCCGCCGATCTCCCGCTCCGGCTCATTATCCTTCCGAATGACCAGGCTGGTCCCATCCAGTCCCAATTCGGTCAGCTTCCGATTCAAAATGGCCTCGTTGAGAATATATTCGCTCTTCTTGCCCTTCTTAATCAGGTACAAGGGCGGCTGAGCAATGTACACGTATCCACCCTCCACCAACGGCCGCATGTGACGGAACAAAAAGGTCAACAGCAGGGTTCGAATATGACTGCCGTCCACATCCGCGTCACACATGAGAACAATCTTGCCGTACCGCCGCTTGGTAATGTCGAATTCGTCATCACCAATCCCGCAACCTAGGGCGATGATCAGCGTTTTGATCTCTTCGTGACTGAGCATCTTGTCGATGCGGGCTTTTTCCACGTTGAGAATCTTACCCTTCAGAGGCAAGATCGCTTGGAAAGCACTGTCCCGACCGGTCTTGGCGCTTCCGCCGGCACTTTGACCCTCCACGATAAATAACTCGCTGGTCTCCGCGTCTTTATTTCGGCAATCCCATAACTTGCTGGGCATCCCTCCGGAACTCATCGCACTCTTGCGGGTCAAATCCCGAGCCTTACGCGCCGCCTCCCGTGCCTGGGCCGCCTGAACTCCCTTGGTGACAATCCGCCGGGCCTCCGTAGGATTCTCCTCAAGAAAATTGGAAAACTTCTCGTTCAACGTTTGCTCAACGAAACTCTGTACCTCCGGATTCATTAACCGAACTTTGGTCTGCGCTTCAAACTGCGGCTCAGGAACCTTGACCGAAATCACCGCCGCCAGACCTTCCCGGAAATCCTCACCGGTGGCGGACAAATTGCCTTTAAGCAAATTCTCCCGCCGGGCATACGTGTTCATGGTCCGCGTCAGGGCCGAACGAAAACCCGACAAGTGCGTGCCACCGTCAATGTTCCGAATATTGTTCGCAAAACAAACAACGTTCTCGTTGTAACCGTCATTCCACAAAATCCCCATGTCCAACACAAGCTTTTGGGAAGGATCCTCGGCATGTATGGAAACCGTTTTGTGCAGCGACTCCTTGCCCTCGCTGAGATGCTCCACAAATGCGCGCAAACCATCCGTGTAATGAAATTCGTCCTGTTGGCCCGTACGTTCGTCACTCAATTTGATCCGCACTCCGTCGTTCAAATAAGCCAACTCACGTAACCGGTTCCTCAAAGTATCATAACGAAACTCGCAATCCGGAAAGATCTCCGGGTCCGGCTTGAACTTGATCCGAGTACCCGTGCTCTTTATTTCACCGATGATCTTCAAAGGAGCTGTGGTTCTGCCACGCGAAAAACTCATCTCGTAAATCTTGCCATCCTGGCGTACCTGTACCCGCAACCACTCCGCCAAGGCATTGACCACACTGACCCCGACGCCGTGTAAACCACCCGAAACCTTGTAGCTGTGCCGATCAAACTTCCCGCCAGCGTGCAACACCGTCATGCACACTTCCACCGCCGGCTTGCCGTTGATTTTCGGATTGGAGTGAGCCATCGGCCCGATAGGAATCCCCCGGCCGTTATCCCGCACCGCACAACTACCATCAGCTCCTATAACAACGCTGATCTCGTCACAATAACCTGCCATCGCCTCATCAATGGCGTTGTCCACAACTTCGTAAATCAAATGATGTAAACCAGTCGTTCCCGTATCGCCAATATACATGGCCGGCCGCTTGCGAACCGCTTCAATTCCCTCCAAAACCGTAATGCTGCTCTCGTCATAGGAGCGCTGCAATTCCTCATCATCAAGCCCTACATCTAAACCCGCTTGATGGTCTTTGCTGGCTTCGAGTTTCCCCGTTTCCTCAATGTTGTTCTGAATGTCTTGCTCTTTTTCGCTCATCTTCTACCAATTTTCGAAAATTACCATCGCGGCCGAGCAACCACGAAACGCACCTCGCGTATCCCCGCCGCTGGCAACTTGTTTTGTAATAACTCCAACAACGGCTGCTCCCATCGCAACCGCAGTTGATACTGCATGGCCGACGAATCCACCTCGAAAGTTAACACGCCGTCCCGCGTACCCAACACCCGGGCATGATCCAGAAGCGCCGGCCCCGCATACTCTCCTAAATAAGCTAACAACTGACGTTGCCAGGCTGATCCGGAAAACTTTGAGGAGCCCACTAGTTTCTTGGCCACCTCACCGACCGGCTCGACCCTCATACCCCAATTGCGATTCTTCTGCACCCAATGAAGACGCCCGTTTTCCATCCAACCCGCCTCAGGAAAGATTGACCGGCATGACCACGTACATAAACTCCTCGCCCGCTTTCAAGACCCCCGGACGATTCGCCTCCTTCAACTCCAACCTGATTTCCGGTAAACCTATAACACGTAAAGCATCCACCAGGAAAGCCGGATTAAAACCAATATCCATCGACTCATCACTATAGTCCACCTTCATGGAAACCGTTGCTTCTCCCTGCTCGGCTGCCCGGCTGGACAACACAAGCTTCCCCTTACTAAATGATAGACGGATACCCTTTGATTGTTCATTCGTCAGCAAAGCAGCCCGCCTGACCGCACTGGCAAACTCGTCTGTAGGCAACTTGATTACCTTGTCGTTATCGCGAGGAATGACCTCCTCGTAATTCGGGAACTGCCCCTCTACCAAAGCTGAACTCAACACGTAGCCGTCACTCTTGATTACAATCTGATTATCTGTGAACTTGACCGCCACGTTTCCCTCGCTGTGGCCCAGCACCCGCTGCATGACACTCACCGTCTTAGCCGGCACAATCACACTGCTGTCGTCGCCGGATGACTGCTCCGTCGCTCCTACCGCACGCGCCAAACGCCTCCCGTCCGTCGCTACTAAACCGAGCTTCTTCCCCTTCTTCTCCCACATAACCCCGTTGATAGCATATCGCGTGTTCTCCTTGGCTACCGAAAAGACCGTCCGCTCGATCAAGCGACGCAAAACATCCGCCTCCAACTCAACAGTAGGTTCTCCCTCAAGATCCGCTACCGGAGGAAACTCCTTCGGATCCTGACCATACACCTCGAAATGACTGTCCTCCGTGCGAATATGACAATTCTGTTCGTCACTCTCCAGCTCCAGACGTTCCGCCAAGCTCTCACGCGAAATCTGCATCAGCTTGTCCGCCGGAACTACCAACTCACCTTCCGCTTTCAGGTCCACATGACGCAACCCGACCCGCAATGCCACCTCCAAATCAGTCGCACTGATCAAAAGCTCTCCATCCTTCGCCGTCAACCGGACGCACCGAAGAATCTCCTTGGTTGTGCGGCTGGTAACGATCCCAGAGGCAATCGCAAGAACTTCCGTTAGGGCATTCCGGTCAACTTCCAAATGCATGGTGCCACTCCTTGAACAAGTTCTTCACAGTGGATTGAAATACTACTCCTAGTAAATAAGAGTAATTATTAGTATTTAAAGGTCCTGTGAATTGTGCGTATTTCGCGCCCTCGCAAAACGTAACTTTCTTTTTGTTAAAACTTTAGCACAAATTGACGAGTATTCGACGCTGTGGAAAACCTGTTTTTAAATCCTACTTTTGCCGGCGGCTTGTCAGTAAACACAGGCCGTTTGTATGCCGGCCTGTTCATCCATTGCACAGGATACCCGAATACGCACAATTTATCCACGACTTACTAAGCTTCAAGGATCCGTACCTCTTGGCAATACCGTTAAATTAGTAATTTATTTTCTTAGCCTGCTGACTATCTCTCGGAGCTCCTGATCGAGGTCAGCATTCTGTTGTCGGTAGTCCTTTATCGTCCGGATGGCATGCATCACCGTGGTATGATCCCGACCGCCAAAATAACCGCCGATTTCCTCCAGGCTTAACGGCGTCAGCTCACGGGCAAGATACATGCATATCTGTCGAGGATAGGCGATGGATCGATTCCGCCGCTTGCCCTGTAAATCCGAAGGCTTAACATTGTACTGCTGCGCCGCCAGCCGGAAAATGTCGTGAATGGTAATGTTCTTCCGCTGGTTGACGTTCTGATCACCCAAGGCCTCCCGTGCCAAATCAAGATCTATGACACCCCCGTTTTGCTGACTAAGCGCTATGACCTTGGTCATCGCCCCTTCCAGCTCCCGGGTATTCGACTCCACATTGGCGGCAATATAATGAACTATCTCCTCGTTGATGTCGATGCAGTTGAGGCGGGCTTTCTTTCGAACAATAGCCATCCGGGTTTCCAGGCTGGGTGAATCAATCCGGGCGACAAGCCCCCAATTAAATCGACTGACTAATCGCTCCTCCAAGCTTGGAATGCCGTTCGGCGATTCATCCGCGGACAAAATGATCTGCTTCTGCGATTGATACAAGCTGTTAAACGTATGGAAAAACTCCTCCCGCGAACGCTCCCTCACCGCTAAAAACTGAATATCATCTATCACCAAAACATCCACATGCCGATAGCGGTCTCGAAATTGATGCATTGAACCCCTTTCAATGGCTTCTACAAAATGGTTGGTAAAAGTCTCGCAGGAAATGTACAAAATCTTACTCTCATTGTTCTCTTTTATTGAATGACAAATGGCCTGCAGTAAATGGGTTTTACCCAAGCCGACGCTCCCGTGAACAAAAAGAGGGTTGTACACCGTCCCCGGATTCTCCGCTACAGCGACACTGGCGGCATGGGCCAAACGGTTACTCGGACCGGTAACAAAATTGTCGAACGTATAGTCATCGTTCAAGGCGAGTTGGCCGGTCTCAGTCTCAAAGGAAAGCGGGACCTCTTCAACCATAGGCTGCGCACTCGGTAAAAAGTTGACCGTGACTAACCTTCCGGTCACGGATTGCGCAGCTTGGGTGAATGCACCCTGACATTGCCTGGAAAGATAATCCAATTGGTTGGGATCACCCGTGCGCACCTGGATTACACCATGCCTGAACTCCGCCGGTTCCAAATGGTCGAACCAAGGCCTCATCAGCTGCGGATGCTGGTTTCGCAAACTGGCTAAAATTTCGCTCCAGTCCCTTTGACTCAGCGCACCCATGAATATCCCAATCCAACTGTTTGAAGTCTTAAAGAATCAAGGCCGCCCGGATCACCTCTGCCATTACTCTCAGGCCGCCTTAGGACTACTACTCCGAAGACATCTGGCTAGGAGACCGTCTGAGTAAAGGTTCAGAGCGATCGTTTTTCGTGCTGGATCATTCGCTCCGGGAGCAGGTGATGCCCGGCGCTGGTGATCCGGCA
>CAZMVS010000257.1:0-3254 GCA_964569525.1 uncultured Planctomycetales bacterium | reverse complement strand
GGCCGGTTAAAATGCGCAAGCAAAACACACTCCAATGGCTCAGACCTACAGGTATTGGCAGACCAAGGAGGCAACTTTATACTTTTTCAGGGATGACTACATAACATGCCCTCCAATCCTTCCGGGCATGCTTGATGATAATCTGCTAACCTACTTCACGAAAAGATTGTATCCGCCCTCAAAATAAGCAAACCTATACCGGCGAAGGCTCCGTCGCTTCAGGCATATTAGCCAACTTGTATTGGGATAGGGAAAGAGTAAAGGCATCTTGAATCTTGCGCGTTCGCTCGTTTTTATGCGGAATAAAACCGAAACGCTCTTCATCCTTGGGAATCTGCAACTTGGCGATCCGTTTCCATCCCTTGTTCATGCCGTGAATAAACAACGCGCTGGTCAGGCTTCGGGTTACCCATAAGGTGCGCAAAGTCCGCTTCCATACCCAAGCGGTATTGGCCGCCGCATAACGCAATTCGTAAATCGCCTCGTCCAACTTCTGGGCAGACATTTTCTTAGGAGTGTAAACCGTTTCCACGAAAGTATAACGCTCCCAGTCTTCCGGGTAATCGGTGGCGAATATCTTCCCTTCTTCCATCCAGCGATCATATAAATTCGTGCCCGGCAAGGGTGTCAGATTGGTAATCTGGATCGTATCCACACCCAGCTTCACTGACTGTATCGCCGTCTCCGCCACCGTATCCACGTCGTCCTGGTCACTCCCGATGATAAAGGCCCCAAACACCGGGATACCCGCCTTGTGAAAACCGTCCACCAATTCCTTGTAACGGGAGACGTTTTTGCGATTGATCCCCTTGTGAAACTCCCTCAGCGTCTCAGGATTAAAGCTCTCGAAACCGATCAGCATGCCCCGACAGCCGGCCTTGTAAGCCAACTCCAACGCCTCCTTGTCTTCACCCATATTGACGGTCGTCTGGCTGAACCAGAGACGCTTCTTGCCACGCTTAATGATCGCCCGCAAAACTTCCTTGGCCCACTTGAAATGACTCTTGCCCAAACCGAAAAAATTATCATCCACTACGAAAATAAACGGCTTGGGCGAGCTGTTCCATTCTTCGATAATATCATCAATATTCCGCCGGCGAATCTTCGGCCCGCTGAACCGGGTCACACTGCAATAGTCGCACCCCACCGGACACCCGCGGGACATCTGAATGCTGGATACATCATAATTGCCGTTGATCGGCTGTAGTTGCTGCCTGGCTCGGCCGACGCCCGGTTGCTCAATATCCGCCAACTGACCGGTATAGCGCGGCTTCAGTTGCCCCTGTTCCGCATCGTGAACAATCTCCGGCCAAATATCATCACATTCCCCAATGGCCACCGAATCCACATATTGCGAAGATTCCTCCGGACAAGCCCACGCGTGAGGACCACCCATAACCGTGGGAACTCCATGGTTCCGACAGATTGCCGCAATTTCATAAGCCCGGGTCGCTCCGCTGCTATAGCTGGTTAAACCAACCAGGTCATACCGGCCGTCGCAAATATTCCGCTCCGTCGCCTCAAAGCCGAAAATCTCGTCAATGATCTCCACTTCATGCGGCTCAGGAGTTAGCTCGGCAAGCACTTGTAGCCCTAATTGCGGAATCTTGCTTCCAATGGTGTGATAGCCCTGGCAACGACGGGCCACCGGATTGATTAAGGCTATACGCATGAGACATTCCCTTTCGTAAACGGGCGGCCTCAACAACGACCAGGTATTTAAGAAGAAGATGGCCGGATCGGGGCAGGATAAATCGCGCCAAAATGATTATTTCACTCAGTACTGGGCTTCAGAATAGTAAATCGGGGAGAGAGAGTCAATTAAAATCAACACCTGAACAAAGAAAATCACCTTTACCATCTTCAAGCCATTAGAAAAATCGGCGGCTCACTCAATAAATGCATAAAATCGCAATGTTCTTTTTGCAAAGGTTGAAGACCCTTTACTTCATCCATTCTTCTGGAAGCCGGCATCACGCTGTGAGGAAATAATGCTCCGTTTGGAAGGCGCCTGCAGAAATTCAACCAACCGCTTGCCCGGCTCGGTAACCAATTCCGCCGCCAATCGTTCCACCACTTGGAGAAAAGGTAAGCCGGATCGATAAAGCGTACGATAGGCGTGTTTAATTTCTTTACGCTCTGCAGCATTAAATCCTGCTCGTCGCATACCCACCAGGTTGATCCCCACGCATCTATCTCGCTCCACGGCCATAAAACAAGGCGGCAAATCGGTCGTCACTACTGCCAAGCCGCCAATCATGGCCAACTCGCCAATCCTAACAAATTGATGAGCCCCCGAATTTCCGGAAAGAAAAGCTCCCTTTCCAACGGTAACATGACCGGCCAACAAAGCCCCGTTGGCCAAAATTACATTTTCATCCACCCGGCAATTATGCCCGATGTGGGAATTGGCCATTAAAAAACACTCGGCCCCTACTTCCGTAACCGACCCCGGCTCTGTACCCCGATGGATGGAAACGCTCTCCCGTATAACCGTTCCTTGGCCTATTCGGCAATAGCTTTTCTCCCCCTTATACTTTAGATCCTGGGGCTCATGGCCAACCACCGCCCCAGGATGAATACTGCAGTTCGGCCCAATCTCCGTCCAGCCGGTCAGGTAAGCATGTGGATATACCCGCGTGTTGGCGCCAACGTGAACCTCTCCCTCAATAATAGCATAAGGACCGATCTCCGCCGTCGAATCGATCTCCGCTCGTTTATCAATGATGGCCGTCGGATGTATCGCCATAACATATCCCCTTCATCTGGTCGGCCGGCAAGCAAAACCCAGCCTCCCGGTTCAAATAAAAATCATGCCACAGGTCAAAACTTGGCCTTTTTTCAAAACCAACCACTTTCAACCAGAATAAACTCATCCCAACCAAATGACCAGTGGAACTGGTAAATCCCACGCCCGTAATCCTCTTTCAACAATAACTCAATGCTCCATTTGTAAACTACACCCTCTAAAGTTATCCATATAAAAAAACGTCCAGCCACTACCTTTCCGATAATGACTGAACGCCTGATTATCATTTGACTTATATGCAACCGGTACTCTAACAACAAGCCGACTCATGGGCGGCAGCTTACTTCCGGCGCTTTACACCGTACTTGCTCCGGCCACGATTACGCGGCTGGCCTTCCTTGTCGTTTTGCACAGCGGCACAGTCCAAGGAACCCCGAATCACGTGGTAGCGGACACCCGGCAAATCCCGGACCCTGCCTCCGCGAACCAAGACAATCGAGTGCTC
>CAZMVS010000256.1:0-8252 GCA_964569525.1 uncultured Planctomycetales bacterium | reverse complement strand
TTCCTTCTGCGGAATCACCTCCATCAAATCCTGCTCGATCTTCACCGCGTCTTTGCTGTCCTTGCTCGTCCAGGTCAAGCCCAACCGATGGGCCAATCGCCCCACGTGCGTATCCACCACCACCCCCACGTTCTTGCCGTACCACGTGCCCAACACCACGTTGGCCGTCTTCCGGGCCACCCCCGGCAGCTCGACTAACTCCTCCATGGTAGCCGGCACCTTACCCCCGTGCTGCTCGGTGATTACCTTACACGCCGCCATAATGCTCTTGCACTTGTTACGAAAGAAACCCGTCGGCTTGATGATCCGCTGTACGTCTTCCGGATCCGCCCCCGCCAGACTCTTCGCGTCAGGATAAGCCTTGAACAACTCCGGCGTCACCTTATTGATCGTCTCATCCGTGGACTGGGCCGACAGAATCACAGCCATCAATAGCTGATACGCTGATTCACGATCCAATGCACTATCCGCCTCCGGATACATCTTCCGCAAACGGCTGACAATCTTCCGCACCCTTGCCTTCAACTCCGGCAATGGCGGATCCAAATCCTTTCCCGCCCCCCGCTTCGTCGATACCTTTTTCGTTTTTCTTTTTGTGGATTTTGCCTTGGCCATTTCATCAGCCCTCCGGCCGATCGGCGATTTCGATCGTGTCCCCCTCCGACAACTCCGCATCCGGGGCCACTGGCTGCCCGTTCACCCGCAACTGCAAGGGCGTCTCCGACGTGGTGATGTCCGGATATTTCGCACACAACATGCCCACCACCGTGCTTACCTCCGCCGGCGGAACCACGCTGTATTCCAGCATCTTTTCACCCACAATGTCCGCCGCCGCTCCGCTCAAATAAACCGCCACGTTGATCATATTGCCCATACCCGAACCCTCAACCCATGTGCCACTACCCCGTACCATTGTCCTGTTCCACTGTGCCTGTGCCACTGCTCTTGAGCAGTGCTTTTCTGATAATCCCTGTCACATCCGTATCCCACTACTTCTAAACTGTACTCCTCCTGATACAATTTACCCCACAATTGATAAACTAGCTGCTCACCGTGTATGATTCAACTTTGTTTTCCAGTCAGCCGGTGTCGAAACTGGAAACATCGGTCATAACCGATCCACTTGAAACGCAGAGAACCAACCCAAGAGGCTCCCATGGCGGCGAAAATTATTGACGGCAAAGAAATAGCCGAACGCATCCGTACGGAAACCCGTCAACAGGCGGACAAACTGAAGGCCCAGGGCCAACCTATCAAGCTGGCTTCCATCCTCGTCGGCTCACCACCCGCCGGCCTGATCTACGCCCGTTCACAGACCCGCCAATGCGAAAAAATGGGCATCGAATTCGAACTGATCGAACTGCCCGCTGACTGTGACGAACCATGCCTCGCGGAAACCATCCACCGGCTAAACAAGGACACCAACGTCACCGGAATCATGATGCACCTGCCCCTGCCCGACGGGATCGACACCCACAAAATGCAATACCTCATCAATCCCTATAAAGACGTCGAAGGGGTAAACGCTGGCAATATCGGCATGGTCTTCTACGATCAGCCCATCATCGCCCCCTGCACCGCCCTGGCCGTCATGGAGATGATCAAGGACACCGGCCACGAGGTCCGCGGCACCGAGGCCGTCGTCGTCGGGCAAAGCGCCGTCGTGGGCATGCCCGTCAGCGTCTTTCTCGTCCAGCAGTTTGCCACCGTCACCTGCTGCCACATCGCCACCCGCGACGTCGCCGCCCATACCCGCCGGGCCGACCTGCTCGTCGTCGCCGCCGGCAAACCCGGCCTGATTACCGCCGACATGGTCAAACCCGGCGCCGTGGTCATCGACGTGGGCATCAATCGTATTCAAACCACTGATGAAAAAGGCGAAAAGAAAACCAAAACCGTCGGCGACGTGGACTTTGTAAACGTCCAACAAGTCGCCGACGCCATCAGCCCCGTCCCCGGCGGCGTCGGCCCCGTCACCGTCGCTACCCTCCTACGAAACACCACCGAAGCCGCCCGTAAACAATTTGAAATGAAAAAGGGATAGTAACCTCTGCGAAATCAAAACCTGTCATTTCGAGTCGGGACCGATACAATCGAGGTAAGATATCTTTCGCTTTTCAATATACTGTAATTTATCAAGACACCTTATTTTAACCACAGCGAAATACCCTAAAGATAATATTCACGCTGATTCCTCATCCGTATTTCCGCCTCTTGTCGAATAAAAACAATTCATTTTCATGCCTGCTCGTCTTTATTGGACAAGATGAGAGATCCTCGACTTTCTCATTCCCCCATTGTACCCAGCCATTTCGAGGATGTCGGGCAAATAATTCAAGATAAGGACCGGGGGAGCACTCCTGAATAATTTCATAGAACTCATCAGGCTTTCGAGAGTGCTCGCGTTTCCTTTTCGGAATCAGGTTTACTTGCCTTCGTCCTCTTTTGAGAGTACGCATACTGCCTCGTACGCCAAACAAAATCAATTCCGTGACGTTACGGAAATAAAATCCTACACCTCGACCATCCGGTCCACCGTCTTTTCTTGTTTTGTACCACACAAGGTTAGTTTTGTAAGTAAAGCCCCATCGTTGCATCACTTGAAGGCCCTCGGCAATTAAAGCGTTAGGAACCCATAAATAAAGATGTGCTTGTGATGCTGCTAATCTATTAACCGGCAGTTCTAAAATCTCTTCCAGTGTTAAAGTAGGATATCTTAGAAGACGCTGATGTTCAGGCGCCATTTTCCCTGTGCGATTCTGGAACCGCCAAGGAGGATCTGCATAAATTGTGGAAAATGGACCTTTGACTTTTTCAAGCAGATCCTCCACTGCTGGTTTCTGCGGAATCCTAAATATCTTCGACATAAAGCGAGCTCCTTATTCCGAAAATCAACACTGGGCAGCCACCGCCACTTCCTCCTTGTAAGCGCGGAAGCAATTTGGACATGTGAGTCGTGGAAGACCCATAAGATTTACCACGCCCAAGCAAATCAAATATCTCTTGAAGCTCATCACATCGTGTAATAATTATTCCTACTGATACGGCTCTAAGATCAAACAGCAATCTAAAATTATTCAAATCGCGATCAAAAAATGGATCTTTATTATTCCATTCAATCTCGATTGCAATGTTATTCTTAAAACAGTCAACCGCGTGCGTAGGAGATTCCATTTCATTCTTGTCAACGGTAATGCTAGTCGAAAAACTTTTTTCAACCCAACCCCTTTTTATCAGTTCACCGTCTATCCATCCGGCAACTTTAGACTTGCGACCTCCCCCTACTGCAATATGACTTTTTTGTAACCTGAATCGCGTTAAGACATCTATTACATCCTCATACTCGTCTGGAAAATCCTGACGTAATATTGCACTGGCGTGCCGCCATTCGTGAATCTCATAATTGTCTCTTATAAACTTCGGTAATTCGTTTGTAGTCATAGCACCAATATTTCAAATCTGAACCTATATTAAAACCATTGTCCTATCTAACAAAGGATTGTTTCGTATAAAACAAATGCGCTACAGCAATTTATACATGTCCGCCTACCAACTTCACCTCTTGAAATTATAAAGACTGTATATACTGACCACAAGCATTATAACTGAATTTCTATGCATAGTATTCTAATACATCCATTTGTGAAAATATATATTAGGCCCCCATCTCTAACCAATCTTTCCCTAACGCACCTAGGAAACATGAGCATCATCATTGCCCCTATGATCACATACGCTATCATAAATGTTGATTATGAAACCCTGTTATTCAATTATCCTGTTAAACGCGCTTTCGCTGATGACAGCGATTGTGGCCTCTGCCGCGCCAACCACCGCCCGTACAACAACATCAGGTTCGCCGTCCTTCAACAGACAATCCCTCCTCCAACCCCAGGGCAAAGCCTTCCAACCCGGCATATGGATCGATTGGCAAAACGCTTTTGTCGAAGCCAAAGCCACCGTCATCATGCGCAAGGGACTGATTGAGTTGGCCGTCTGTTCGCCCCGCATTCGCGAACACGAAAGTATCCTCCGCCTCGAAGCCCAGCCCACACATTTGTACATGGCCCTGGGACTCATCGGTCTGAACCCCGGACAGCCCGTCCGCTATGATCAACAAACCGCAAAACTCTTACCCCCCACCGGTGATCCGTTGGCCATCAACGTCCGCTACGTCCAAAACGACATCTTGCACGAAGTACCACTCGAAAACTGGTTGGCCCCGACCAGCGATAGTAATTCCTCCACCTTCCCCGAAATCGGCCGGCCTCTGCCTTGGGTCTTCGCAGGCTCGGTTCTCACTGCCGCCGGCGGCCTGGCTGTTGACACCGAAGGTACCGTCGTTGCCCTGGTCAACTTCGCCTCCGCCCTGATCGCCGTGGGTGAACTCCACACCGATGCTAACGAATCTCTCTGGCTCAAACCCAACACGCCCGCTATCCCGCCCAGAGGTACCCAATGCGTTCTGACCTTTCGCCAAGCCCCCGGCAAAATCGTGCTCGAATCCACCGGTAGATACCGCCTCAACAACCGCCCCGCCACCTTGGCCGACATCACCCAACACCTCGATCAGCTTTCGCACCAAAACTTCCCCAACCGCCACCTCACCCTGGCCATCGAACAAAACGCTCCTGTCTGGCAAGCAGACATCCTCAAACAACTGTTCTCGACCTCTTCCGCCGCCAACGTCCTTATCGAAGCATCCGCCCCCTCTCCCACCACTCGCACCAAACCGGCCAACTCGCCACCCAAAAGCCCTTCCTCCAAAACCGGACCAATTGACTCAGCCCCAACAACCCGCCCCCCTAAGCCAACCAACACCACCGGCGTACACTTCGCCACCCAACCAACCGACGCCTCCAAAACACGCCACACAACCCCGCCAACCAATACCCTCGGGGAACTCCACCCCAAACACAATCCTTCATTATTTCAAGAATCATCGAATCTAATGCAAAAACAAAACCTGACCCTGTCCATACCTCTGCCCAACTTGTCAACCCTCACCGACAACTGCCGAACCAACATTACCCAACTCCTGTCTCGTCTCGAATCGCTCCACCTCGCCCTGGCTGACTACGGCGACCAACTGCGTTTCACCGCTGCGAACGCCGCAACCACAACTCGCCCTGACAAAACCGCCACCACCAACCGCATCCATGCTTTGGAATTACAAGGGGTAACTACACCTCATCTCGCCAATACCCCAACCTCGTGCCGCACCGACGCCCCTGCAACTCAACCCGCCAACGCCGCAACCACACAGCCCCCACGCGTCCGATAAACCTTCCGACGTCCAACGCCAACAAATGCTTAAACAGGCCTCGAAATCTTAATTAAACCGTTCAATTGGCTTTGCTTTTAACTTTGTTGCGCGTAAACGCAAAATTTCACAATTAAAATGTCGGAATCCCGGCTGATTTGCGAAAAACATAAGCGTAATTTATTGCAATTAACCGATACATACGGTAGAAAAGCTTCAAGTCCTGTCCAGGATGGACGGCAAAATCCAACACACGTCGATTCAAGGTTGTACATGATTCGTCTGACACGGATGGAAGTGACATTAGGTTGCCTTATCGCCTCCATGACTCTTGGGGCAGCCGTCCTTGACTGGTCTCAGCCGGATCGCCCGCTCGCCAATCTTTCCTCTACCGAATTAATCGCCCGCCATGTTGAAAATGCTATGGGCTCTGCCAACCAGGACCAACCCAATCAGCATACGTGGCAAAGTATCCGAATAAGTCCGACCTGGGCCGACTCGCTGGATCAGGCCGATGACAAACATCTGATCATCGATTCCCACGGCGAATACAACTTTCAACCGAGTTTCCAGAAACATCAGCGATTGGCCGGCCAACCCGGAGTAATCCAGATCGGCGTGACGGTCAGTCGGCAGAATACAAAACTCACCGCTGTTCAGCAGCGGGTCACCATGAGCCTGATTCAAGCCTTGCAGAAAAAATGTAACATCCCCGACGCGCGCGTCTCCTGCGATAAACAATTGGCGTTAGCTTCCTCCAGGCCTGCGAATCGTTAAAAACCTCCTTCTTGTTGATATCATTTCTCGGCGATAACAAAAGTTGCGACAGGAATTTAACGAATATTTCGAGTGTCGCCCCACTTTTCAGGCGATAATAATAAAGGTTTCAGGTTTCAAAATGCGGGTTTAGTTGACGAGCCTGTTGGGCTGCTACTAGAATCTCCATTAAAGACCTGCAAACCTCTTCCTAACATTTTCCGTTCAAACGGGAATACGCAGAATTTTCCAGTTGGCGGGAAGTTAAGTCGGCCGATGGCTGACAAAGTAAAGAGGAATAATTGAAATCGTCATCCAAAAGCCCTTCCGGGCGGGTGATTTTTCCAAAAAGCTCAAATTGGGGCAGCTGAGTTGAGTTTTACGGTTCCTGGTTACACGGTTTATGAACGGCTGGGAACCGGTGCGCGGTCAACCATCTGGCTGGTGTCGCAGCAGCGCACGGGGAAGCTTTACGCCCTCAAACGGGTGGTCCGTCGGGCCACCGACGATGATCGCTTTCTCAATCAGGCGATCAACGACTACGACATCTCCTCCAAGCTAAATCATGAGAACCTGCGGCACAGCTACGATCTTCGCCGCATTCGCCGCTTTTTCCAGCTGCGCGAGTTGCATGTGGTCATGGAATATATTGAAGGCCGCTCTTTGGAGGAGATTGGCGCTTTGGGTATTCACGGGTTAATTGGTATATTCAGATCTGTCGCCCAAGGACTGGATGCCCTGCACCATGGCGGCTATGTTCACACGGACATCAAGCCGAACAACATCATTGTCGGCCACGAGGGTTCGGTAAAGATTATCGACTTCGGCCAGAGCTGTCCGATCGGGCACGTGAAGGGCCGCATCCAGGGGACACCCGACTACATCGCCCCGGAGCAGGTAGAAAAAGGGATCCCGCTGGATCAGCGCACAGATGTATTTAACTTGGGGGCAACGTTATACTGGGCGATCACCGGAACGAATTATCCTACGGTGATGCCGAGCAAGAAACGGAAAACGGGGATTGACTTGATGGGACCGCGACAGGCTCAGCCACCGGAGGAATTGAATCCCAATGTCCCCCCCGCGTTGAGTCGGCTGGTACTGGACTGCTGTCACAATAATCCCAAGGACCGGCCTCAGAACATGAGTGAAGTAATTCGCCGACTGGAAGTGGTGCAACACATATTGGATAAAAATGACGCCACTTTGATTGGCCCCGTAAACAACAAGACCGGTAAAACGAAAGATTCCGTAAACAGAGTTTCTGATTCTTCACCATCTGACGATCAAGCTGCATGAGTATCGTTGAATCAGCCATTGAGACTTTCCGGCAAGCGGCCGAATTAAACCGAACAGATCCTGTGCGCCAAGGTTCGTTGCTGCAGTTTCCCGATTACGGGCAGGTAGTCATGACCGGGGACATGCACGGTCATCGGCGCAATTTTGAGAAACTGATCAAGTATTGCCAACTGGAAAACACGCCGATTCGGCACGTTATCCTGCACGAATTGATTCATGAAACACCCATCGCCTTTGGCGCGGCAGATCACTCGGTAGAGTTGATGCTGGACGCGGCCAAGTGGAAGATTTTCTTTCCGGAGCAGGTTCACTTTCTGCAAAGCAATCACGAGTTGGCCCAGCTGCAGAATCACGAGATAACCAAAGGTGGGCGTATCGTCACGGACGATTTCAAGCGTGGCGTCTCCGAGGCTATGGGTACGGACGATATCGATGACGTTTTGGATGCGGTTGACGAATTCATTGCCTCGTTTCCGCTGGCTGGTCGAACGCAAAACGGAATATTTTTCGCCCACTCCCTGCCGGACGTGTATTACGTTGACGCCTTCGATCCAGATATAGTGCATCTTCCGCCTGACGAACTGGATTACACTGAAGGCGGCCACCTTTACCAGATGGTCTGGGGGCGCAGGCACACGGCCGCCCTTCTGGACCACTTGAGCAACATGTTCAAGGTAAAGTTTTTCGTGATCGGCCATCAGCCACAAGAGTTGGGCTATGACGTACGTTTTGATCGCATGATCATACTGGCCAGCGATCACAATCACGGTGTTTTTCTTCCCCTCGACTGCCAAAAGAATTATACGATCGATGATTTGATCGAACGCATTCGCCCCTTCGCCGGCGTGGAATAATATTTTGCAAATTCCCCATTCCTGCATTTTCATAATTCCCAAAAGGCAGTTTTTACCTGGAAAAATGGGTTTAATGTGGG
>CAZMVS010000255.1:0-12885 GCA_964569525.1 uncultured Planctomycetales bacterium | reverse complement strand
GCGTCGCCAGCAGGAATTGGCGGATCGCGAAAAACGCATCGACGAAAAATTGCGCCGTTCAATATCGGATAAATCGTGATTTTTCGCATGTGCCACCATAAGGAACGGAGTAACCGGGGCGGCGCGGCCCCGCGTTGATACATCCCGATTGACCCAGGCAAAGGAGGCGATCATGTCCGGTTTCATTCGCAAAAACAGTTGGATCATCGGCTTGATCTTGTTCAGCGGTATGGTCGGCTGCCAGGATCAAAACAAAGATATGACCGCCCAGCCGCAAGCCGACACCAATGCCGCTCAGCGGATTCGCGACCTGGAAAGCCAGTTGGCCGACGCGGACAGTGCCCGCATCCAGGCTGAGAATGAAGCCCTCGCCATGCGTAACCAGCGGGACAGGCTGAAAGAGAAACTGGCTGAGTTGCAGGCTTCCGGCGGTGACGGCTGGAGCAACGTTCCCGGCGGGGCAATGACCGGGATCGAGGGCATAGTGCTGTTTGATTCGGGTGAGGCAAAGCTCAAAAACTCTGCTACCAAAACCTTAAACGAGATAGCCCGCGTTATCATGGACAAGTATCCCGACCGGGAGATATACGTCTTCGGTCATACGGACAACCAACCCATCCGCAAAAGCGATTGGGAAGACAACCTGGAGTTGAGCTGTGCCCGGGCGGCTGCGGTGATCCGTCATCTTCGTGGGCAAGGAGCGAACAACGATATGGTCGCTTGTGGATGGGGAATGCAGCGGCCGGTTACGGGTAATTCCTCTTCCGCCGATCGACAGGCCAACCGCCGGGTGGAAATCTACGCCATGACGCCGAAAGGTTGATAAAATTCTGCCATAAAGATGTTTTCCGGAACACCCTGTTTTTATGGCTTGGCCGACCCGTTGATAAAACAAGGGGTCGGCCTTTCTTAATATGCCGTCATTTCCGGTTGGCAGTATCTGGGATACATGACCATTCTATTCAGAAGTGCACGGGAACCTGCTCCGGGGTGATTTTGCCCGCCACTATGGGGCGATCAATCACGGCAGCCTGCAGCTCGTTGCGGACAGCCTTGGCCCCAGCCACGATCGCCTCTTCCATATTGCCATGTTCTTCTGTGGTGACCGCCGGCTTCACGCAGGTTGCCTGCCAGCGCCCTTCGTTGCAAATCAGTTGAAGGGGAACCGGAGTTTGAATGGCTAACCCGTTACCCACCTGGTCAACTTCCACGGTGATGTTGACTCTCCAATTCATAATCTTGCACTCCCTTGCTCGAATAGACTTCCTTGTCCATTTATCGCATCGGCAAGAAAATCACCACGGATGTGCAAAAAATCGATTGAATCGCAGTACCCAAAGGTCTTGGCCTTGCCGTGTCCCCCCCTGCAAACGGAATTTAAATTAACCCGCCTGCCACAAAAACATTCCTCGACCGATAATCATTGCTCGGCCTGATAAACTTCAAAACTTGCTTTGCTATCGGACCCTGTCAGGTAGGTATTTTCCCACTTGGACAAAACTAAGGCCGGCCGGTCGGTAAGTCGATGCAAAGAAATGAAATGCATGTCGAGATAGACTCGGCAATTCGCCTCGGCATTCTCCAGAAGCAGGAGGTCATCGGTGGACAATATTGTACTCGACCAACTCAAGCGGAGTGCGGCCATCCCTTCCATGCCCCAGGTGGCTATTCGCTTTCTCGAAATCATCCAGGAACCCGACTTTGAATTCGAAGACGTGGTTGAAGTTTTCTCCACCGACCCGGGTGCGACCAGTGACATTCTACGCCTGGCCAATTCTCCCTTGTTCGGCGTGACGCGACAGATTACCTCCCTCCACCATGCTCTGATCTTGCTGGGCCTCAAGCGGGTTCGCTCGCTGGTGCTGGGGCGGTATATCGTGGACAGCATCGATCAAAAAAGCGTGCCTAATCTGGATACCTCTTATTACTGGCGACGATCCATTAACACCGCCGTGCTGGCGGCCCGCCTGGCGGACGTGCTTGATTCCCAAATGCGCGAAGAAGCTTTTGTCTGCGGATTGCTGGCGGACATGGGCGTGGTGATCCTGGCGGATGTTTTGAAAGACCGGTACCAGTCGATTGTTTCCCAATATCGCCCCGGGGGGCCGACAGATTTCGCCCAGCTGGAACAGGAAAATATCGGGTTGACCCATGGGCAGGCTTCCGCCCTTGTTTTGGAATATTGGAAACTTCCCGACGTAATCTGCCAGGCCGTTCGTTGTCATTCCTGGGAAACCCTGCAGCAAGGCGATCCTTTGTTGGGATGGATCGTGGGTGCCGCCGACCGGATCAGCAAGCATCTCTGTGAAAACCCGAAGGAATTGGACACCGCCGCCGCCCAGTGTCAGAACGTCCTCGGAGCACTGGACCTGTCCCCAAACGTGTTGGTCCAGGGGCTGGCTGACCTGGAAGATCAGATTAAGGAATTGACCCAGGTACTTCGCTTGGACGTGGCTCCTTCCAATGTCTATCGCCTGATGGCCCAGAAATTGGGCGAAAAACTCGACGAAAACAGCAGCGTCATGAACTGATCGCAAGCATGAGAAAGTATTGTTTGACGCAATGGTGAACCTGCATTTTGTGCATGCTGCCGATGATTCTCCGCACCTACAAATATATTACTCTGCACATTGCGGATCAGCTTCGACATTGCCGCTGTAACACCGCTGAAAAATACTGAAGTCTCCCTGGTCCACGTCCCCGTCCCGATCGAAATCCGCCGCCAATATTCCCGAGGCATCGACCGGCAAATCACAATCCGTTGGCAGATCCTGCGGATCATAGTTGACGTCGGGACCGCTACCGCAAGCGATAAAAAGATCAAAATCCTGGTAGTCCACCTTCCCATCGATATTGAAATCCGCGGGTATCGGACGAAATTGCTCCGAGTAGAACCAGGGTGTTGGCGTAAAACCGTTCTTTCCCGAACGTAAACGATAGCGGTAACTTTTCCCCGCCTGCACGTCGTGATCTTCGTAAAATATTTCCCCACTCAACGGCGAACATAGCTCCAGGTATGCGGAACCGTCCACGCTCCGCTCAATACGATAGTGGTCCGCATCTAACGCGGGGGACCACATCAGGCGGATCGCGTTGCTTTCGATCTGTTCCGCATTGAAATCGCTGACCGGTTTCAGATAAGAACCAACCTGCCCGGTCAGGTAATACCACCCGGGACTGTACGTGCCGTCCACCCGTCGTAACCAGAATCCCCTGCAATGTTCGTTCTGGGTAGCAGGCTCAGCTCCTGGATTGGGACCGCCAATGGGGGTACAAGGATCATCCCCCGGCGCGCAACATTCGTTGCAGAACAGCTCCCAGTAGATAATCCACGGACAACCGAAAGCATATGCCTCTTCCACCGTGACCTGCGTAACCCGCAGTTGTTGCAGCGAACCCTGGGGAAGCCATTCTTGTTCCGGGGCACCATACTCCGAAACGAAAACATTATCATCACCGAAGGGTACGCCTGTCGGATCAAGCGTATCGCTATCTGGCATTTTCTGGGCGAGATAAGTCAAAGCGTCGTGAAACTTCTGACGGGCTGCATCAGGATTATCCTTGGCGGGGATCACCGTGTCATACGCGGAGTAAGAAACGAGATCCATGTTGGTATGCGGCAAGACGTCGTTGGTTACCGTCGGGCGGCCCTGCATAGCCAGGTCCACCAAGTTAACCTCTGCCGCCCCGTAAACGTGTACGCCGTCCGGCGGGACATCCCCGCGAGCACGATCCACACCCGCCTGGCGGGCGTTATACCAGCGGATCATGCCGTCGATAGCCGTCTGATCGGGATCGCATTGCGGCGACAAATCAGTTGTACCCCGCAAATGCCAGTCACCCTCATGATGGCCGAGAATAAACGTTTTCCCCGTGCCGCGATATGTTTCCAACAGGTAAGAAGCCAACTCGTAAAATTCCTGCTCTAACTCCGCCGGCCCGGGATCGGGAAAGCCGTTGCGAAAATTGCAATGCTCGAAAATGGTTAAAACGTAAGTCTCGAAAGGCCGGCGCAAAACTTCCCGCCAATACGAATGTTCCGCCAATTCCTTCAAGCCGGCAACCGACGAAGGCCAATCGCTGTTCCACATGTAATAACCCGAAGGATCGTTCGGCGTAAACCATAATTTGATCACCCGCATACCCCCGTTGGCCAATGCCACCGCGCCTTCATTGAGATAATCGCGCGAGGGATCAAAATAATATTTCCCCGAGGCATGCGTACTGCCCAGAATCCAGCCGAACGCCGACGTTTGTGACTCGCCGTAGATCGTAACCGTGACCTGGTCAATATAAAAGTAACCGCCTCCGGGCTTGACTAAGCGAAAATCAGCACCGCCGTTCTGGCGATTGGCAAAGTAAGCGTCACCGATGGAAAAGGTATGCGCCTTCCATTGGTTGGTGTTGGCCAGCGAAATGCTGCCTGCCAGCTTATAAATGTCATCCGGAAACGGGGCCGTGTCGGTGGAATCATATTGCAATCCGATGGTTCCCGTACCAGTGTCGAAATACTCAACAGAAATTTCCACAACCGGATTACTGCCCGCAAAGGCGGCCCCATCGTCCGCTGCAAAATAAAAGTGCAAA
This sequence comes from uncultured Planctomycetales bacterium, assembly GCA_964569525.1. Classification (GTDB taxonomy): domain Bacteria; phylum Planctomycetota; class Phycisphaerae; order UBA1845; family PWPN01; genus JAAYCU01. The sequence goes on along the minus strand of CAZMVS010000255.1, from coordinate 8,298 downwards.
TCCGTGGCCGAATCCACGTTCCGCCGACAGCTTCTATTGCCCTTACTGTCAACCTGCGTATGACCGTCAGTTAATTGCAAATGCGTCAATCCGTCAACGGTGTCTTCGCCAAGATCGATATGCAGTTGATGTTGAACTTCCAAATCAGCCCGCGCGCCGGCCGGCATGAAAAAGCTTGCAAGCACAACAAGAATGAATAGGCAGTTCCGCACAAACCCCCCTTTCAAAATCGGGCCTTACAAAAAGCACCTTACCTATTACTATACATAATACCGCCCTTCCCTTACCAGCCTACGGTTTGGTTCAAACCTTAAAATCACCCCTTGGCGTCCGGAATCCCCGATAACTCGTGAAAATATTGGTTGATCGTATCCCGCCATTCCCCGGCGTGTTCGATCTGTTTATTAATTCGATCGAGCACGTGCTCGAAGCGGTCGGCATCGATTTTGTTTTTCAGCTTCTTCCAGTCCGCCCGCAACTGCTTTACTTGTTCCACGCCGCGGTAATGGCTGTCGTAAATGTGCTGAATCACCGTTTTATCGGAATCCAAGCGATAGGTGTATGGCACGTGATGGAAAAACAGAAGCAGTTCGTCCGGGCATGTTTCCAACGATTCATACTTCTTGGTGACCGGATCATGATACTGCCCGGTAAATCCGCTGCCGCTTGCTGTAGTCCGATCAAAGCCCACGCCGTTCTTATTTGCGCGGTGGTAATAGTACCGCCTTTGTGGGGCCGGATCATAATGATTGCCCGCACAAATCACACCAACCCCCAGCGGAGAGGTATAGTTCTCGTAAATTTCCCACGAACGCATCAGCATGTCGGTTATGGTCTTGACCACTTGGGGATCATTGCCGAAAGTCATGCGCGTCCACTGTTCGGCAATGGTCCCTGCTTCAAGATCAGGATCCCAGGCCAATCGACCGTAACCATAGGTATTCGCCGCCGCCAGGTGATGCCCAGTCCAATTGCGATCCATGCCGATGTTCATCACCCCCGCCATGCCGCAATTTTTTTGACCGAATAAAGAACCGTCCACAATCCGCTTGACCGGCGAACTTTCACCTTTCGCATACGTGTCGAATTCGAGAACCTCTTTCCACTGCGGAACGAGGAAACAGAGATGCGTGGAAAAACCGGTGTACTCCTAGGTCACCTGCAGTTCCAAAACCTCGTTGGTTTTTGGCATGGTCCCGAACAAAGGCGATACCGGCTCGCGAACCTGGAAATCGATCGGACCGTTTTTGATTTGAATGGCCACGTTATCCGCAAATTGGCCGTCCAAAGGCTTAAAGTTGTCAAAAGCCTGACAGGCCCGGTCGGTTTTCTTGTGCCCGTACACAAAGGCCCGCCAGATGACGATTCCACCATGCGGCCGCAGCGCCGCCGCCAGCATGTTCGCCCCGTCAGCATGGTTGCGACCATATTTGTATGGACCTGGCTGACCTTCCGAATCCGCCTTGACTAAAAAACCACCAAAATCGGGAATCGCCTTGTATATTTCATCCGCCTTGTCCGCCCACCATTGACGAACCTTGGAATCCAACGGATCCGCCGTCTTCAACCCGCCCAGGTGCATCGGGCTGTTCCAACCCACGGAAATATACAACTTCACCCCATATGGTCGCAGTGCGCCCGCCAGCGCTGCCGGCTTTTCAATCCACGTCGGCTTGAGCAGGTACCAACCAGGCAGATCCTTCTGCTTCACGTTGACGTTGTTGATTACCGCCCCGTTAATGCCCACCGAAGCTAACATGCGGGCATAATCGGTGTACCGCGGATTCAGTTTCGGCAGATCATCCCAGTGAAAAATGGACCGCCCGGCATAACCCCGTTCCACACCGCCGTTGAGATTGTCCCAATGATTGGCCAGGCGCAAATTGACATCAGGCGCATCCTCAATATCAAGTTGGTGAACAGATTGCCGCGTCTGCAACCGGCGGAGAAAAGCAAAACTGCCATATAAAACACCCACATCCGTTTTTCCCCCGATGAGTATGCAGGAATGACCGTCGATCTTTCTGCTTTGCAGCAAATAACCTTCCGGCGGTAATTGTTGCAGATCGCCTTTCACATCAGCCAAAGTTGTATCGACGGCATGCGTTCCGGAAAGCAAAACTATGCATCCATCGCCGGCTATGGTTTGGTCAATTTCCGGTTTGTTGCCGGCCAGGCCTTCAATACCCCGATGCAATTCGTCAGCCGCTGCGCGCAACGTCGGCGAACCCTGCGGCTGAATGATTGATCGACAATCCTCGCTGTATGTTTGCCGCGTTTGTTCATCGTCAATCCGTCGATAGCGCAACCAGAGATCATAACCGTCTTCCGCGCAAACAGCAGCTGGTAAGACGATGAAAACGAAGATTACCATGCAAAATAACCGGCACATTTATTTCTCCGGCAATTGGACTTCGTCTTTGTCCACCAGGCTGATTTTTTCCGCGGTAGGAAAGTTGTCCGGAATCGCAATGGTCACCTTTCCGGTGGCTACCCATTCCGTACACCGCTGCAGCAGAACTCGAAAGCCGACGCATCGAAAGGCGACCAGCTCCTTTTGCCCTTCCCACAAATGCCCCGGCATAAAGGACAGAACCTTGCCCTTGCCGTAAGGAATCCACCACACCTGCGGCTCATGCTTGCCGGTGCCCTTGGCTTTCGGATCGTCATACGCGGTGGCCAGAATGTGCATGTTCTCCGCCGGCCCGCGCTGGGCGTGATACAACTCATCGTGTGCGTGCAGCCAAACCTCGGGCATGTTCTTGAAAATGGGATGATCGGACTGACGAGATTTGATCTGCCAATTATGCAACACGCCATGCCCCGCTCCGGGACCTTTGCCCGGCGGAACACGAACTACCTTCCCATCGTCGTCAACGTACACGCGATAGCCTTCGTCCGCACTTCGCCACAACAAACCGACCATCTTTTCAAATTCGTCCCAGCCCTTGAACGGATTGTTGGCCGCGTGTTGAATAACCACGCCTCCGCCGCCGGCGACGTACGCTTCAAAACTTTCCCGCACCGGCGCAGGCCACATGTCCCCATTGTAGTCGCTAAAAATCGCATCGTATTCTTTGAATTTCGGCCGCCACTTGCCCCAAGCTTCCTTGTCCGCACCCTTCGCCGGCGTCATGGAAACGGTCACCTCGAACCGCCCGCTGTCTTCCAGAATATCTTTCATCAGCGGCGTGGTCCGCTTCCAGTCGTGATTGTTCTGCCCGCTGACCAACAAAACCTGCAACTTCTCGCCCGCTGCAGGCTGACTGGTAGCGGCACAACCAAATCCCGGCAATAAAAAAGAAACCGACGTTATTACTAAAATCATCGTGCGCATCGAAACATTCATTTCTGTTCTCCTGAATTCCTGCAAAGAAAAACATGCTCAGTTATTAACAAGCTGTTTATCTTAAACCCTGGCGGGAAATTTGGCCAAATTTTTGATTCACACAATATTCAAATACGTAAGTTGCATGTGCTATTTCTGAGCGGTGATTAAAAACACAGGGAAATCCCGCTCCTTGCCGTCTTCCACTTCTTTGCGGATAACGTGAGCGGTGATATCGCGGGTTGCGGCAAAGCCTGTTTCCTGCAATAACCTTTTCATATCCTCCCGCTCAAAACCGAAATGCTTGACGCCGTGCTGCTCCGGATCCGGGCCGTGAAAAATACCCGGCTCTTTGTCTAAATCCGCAATACAGATTTGTCCCTTCGGCCGAAGCATGGTATGAAAAGCCTGCAATACTTTTTCCACTTCGCCCACATGATGCATGGTCATATTGGTGACCAGCAAGTCACAGCAATGCGCCGGTGGCGAATCTTTTTCAAGGTCCAATTGTAGGGAGCGTACCTTAGTCGGCTTGTGCTGGTCGATCTTTTGTTGCAAAACTTTCAGCATACCCGGCGAACTATCCGCGCCGGTAACCGTTTTGACATGCGGGGCAAGATAAAAGGTCACCAGGCCCGTGCCGCACCCGTAATCCAGAACATCAGTATCTTTCCCCGGGCAAGCTTCACGCAAAACCGCCTCCGCCACCTTACGGGAAGACTCAACCCGCTTGGGCTTCTCATCCCAAGCAACCGCCGCCTCATCAAAACGATTGTTGTTATTTTTCCTGTCCATTGCCATCCCCTACTTTCTCATTGAGTACCTCTAAAAACCTTGCCTGGGCGGGATTGATTTTTTTGCACGCCGTATTCAAATCGAAAAACGCCACTCTATCCACTTCCGGAAATTCCTGCCGGCGCCCCGAGCGCGGCGGCCACTCCATCTCAAAGGTATTGCTTTTGACCTGCTGTGGATCGCAGTCACCGACAAAGGCCCAGGCCCGTACCTTCTTACCACCTTTCTGCTTGATCTCACCAAGGTCAATAAACGGCCCCCTGGACTCAAAGCCGGTTTCTTCCGCAAATTCCCGTTGCGCTGCGGATAATTCATCCTCCTCCGGATCAATTTCGCCCTTGGGAATACTCCAGCCCCCTTCGTCTTTGTTCTTCCAGATCGGCCCACCGGGATGAGCCAACAAAATCTCCAGCCCTCCCTTTGTCTGGCGATACATCAATAATCCGGCACTGACCTTGGCCATTCTTAACCGTCCTACAATCACCGACTAATGCCGACCACTCCTCTGCCCTGCCGCGAAGATCAAATAAAACAATACAGTTGCGATAAGCCAAAACTCAATTATATCGGTAGTGCATATGGGGAAAATCCCCCCCGTTCGCCCAACAGCCATGACACAATATTGCCCGCAAGTTTGGAGAAATTTCTGGCGATATTCAAAAAAATGAAACTTTCGGAGCTATTACGGTGTTTCTCCTCTTGCATAGAAACGCTTGTTCCATAAAATTAGCACAAATTTTATCCTATTTCCACTTTTCGCGGAGAATGGAGAATATAGCATGATGCGGAATTCACTTCGGTCACTGGCCATAAACGCCACAATGGTACTGGTATTGAGTTCTTATGTGTGGGCAAAAGAGCCTGCTCCTACAACGCAACCTGCCGAAAAAGCCGATGCCGCCGATTGGCTGAGCCAGGATAATCTTACCGGCGATTGGGGCGGGGGCCGAACGTGGCTGGGAGAGCATGGGATCGAACTGGGCCTCTCCGTAACCAACATATACCAACACAACGTTCACGGCGGTTTGCAAACGCACAACGGCCATCGTCTGACCGGCAGTACCGATCTCGAGCTGACCCTCGACTTGGAAAAAATGGGTTTGTGGGATGGCGGTGTCGTTTACATGTTGGCTGAAAGCAGCTGGAACGACAGTATCAGCGAGGATCGCGTCGGTGATTTGTTCGGCGTCAACGACGACGCCATGGGTGATGAGCCCATGATCGTGAGTGAGTTGTGGTTTCAGCAGATGTTTTTTGACGGCAAAGTATCGTTTCGATTGGGCAAGCTGGATCTGACCACTTCGTTTGAGACCAATGCCTACGCCGATGATGAAACGTCCCAGTTTTTGAATACCGGGTTGGTGAACATGCCGAATGTTCCCTTTCCGGAATACGGCCTTGGGGCACAGGTTTTCGTTCAGCTGGTGGACTGGTGGTACGTCAGCCTGGCCGCCGCTGATGCCCAGGCTGATGAACGGGAAACAGGTTTTATTACCACCTTTCACGAAGAGGATTATTTCTTCGGCGTGCTGGAAACGGGTTTCCTTCCCGTGTGGGAAACGTCGCGCGGCGATTTGCCCGGCGGGTACCGGGTGGGAATGTGGTATGATCCTCAGCCAAAGGAAAGATATTTTGATGATCTTGACGGCCAGCTCCAGATAGCGCCGGTGAAGCGCGATGACGTGGGCTTTTATATCAGCATGGACCAGGCCTTGTATAAGGAAGTGCCGGAAGATGCGGAAGATACCCAGGGCTTGGGTATGTTCTTGAATTACGGCTTTGCTCATGCGGAGGCGAACGAGATTGAACATTTCTGGAGCATCGGTGCCCAGTATGAAGGTTTGATTCCCACGCGGGATGCGGACGTGTTGGCCTTCGGTTTTGCCCAGGGGATATTGAGCGAAGAGTTGCGCCACCTGGAAGGCGGCGATCGGGAATCGCTTTACGAGCTGTACTACAACATGGAAATCTTTCCGTGGTTGTACGTCAGCCCGGACTTTCAATACATCATGAATCCCGGCGGCTCGGAAGATGCAAAAGATGCCTTCGTGGCAGGCGTTCGCGTACAGATGAGTTTGTAACACAGGCATTCAAGAAAGCTTGTTTTACAACGATTTCTTATTTCAAATCGACAGGTAACACTTTTTACAATTGGCGATCGAGGCGGCGGTACATGATGGCCTCGGAGACATGGTCGGCCTGGATATTTTCTTTGCCTTCGAGGTCGGCGATGGTGCGGGCAACGCGAAGGATTTTGTCATGAGCCCGGGCGGAGAGGCCGAGTTCGGTCAGGGCCTGTTTGAGCAGTTGTTCGCCAGCTTCGTCGAGTTTACAGGTCTGGCGGAGTTGGCGGGAGCTCATGCGGCCGTTGAGAATGGTACTGTCCGGGCCGAAGCGTCGGGCCTGGGCCTGGCGGGCGAGGAGGACTTGTTCGCGCATGGTGGCGGAGCTGGTGCCGTTTTTTTGGCTGCGCAGTTCGCGGAAGGGCACGGGGGGCACTTCAATATGGATATCGATGCGGTCGATCAGCGGGCCGCTGATGCGGGAGAGGTATTTTTCTACCTGGTTGGGCGAACACTTGCAGGGCTTGTTGGGATCGGTGAGGTAGCCGCAGGGGCAAGGGTTCATGGCGGCGACCAGCATGAAACGAGCGGGGAAAGAAACGGATGCATGAGCCCGGGAAATGGTGACTTCACCGTCTTCCAGCGGTTGGCGGAGCGTTTCGAGGATAGGCCGGGGAAATTCGGGAAACTCATCGAGGAATAACACGCCGTGATGGGCGAGGGAGACTTCGCCGGCCTGGGGGATGGTGCCGCCGCCAACGAGGGCCGGGCCGCTGGCGGAATGGTGCGGCTTACGCACCGGACGGCGGGCCAACAATGGGGTGTCGGGCGTGAGTTGGCCCGCGGCGGAATAGATGCGGGTGGTTTCGAGTGATTCGGCCAGCGAAAGTTGCGGCAGGATGGTGGGCAAGCGTTTGGAGAGCATGGTCTTGCCCGTGCCGGGTGGGCCGATCAAAAGGATATTGTGACTGCCTGCGGCGGCGATGACGAGGGCTCGTTTGACGGATTCCTGGCCGCGAACGTCGGCGAAATCGTCATCGTAGCGGGAGGCTTCGGCAAAGGCGGCTTCGACATCGACGACGATCGGTTCGGCGGGGAGTTGGCCGGCAAGTATGCCCACCGCTTCAGAGAGGGTGGAGACACCTAAGACATCAAGGCCATCGACCACAGCGGCTTCGGGGGCGTTTTCGCGGGGGACGATCAGTCCGTGGAGGTCGTGTTTTTTGGCGAGTATAGCCATCGAAAGGGCGCCTTTGATAGGGCGGACGCGGCCGTCGAGGGCGAGTTCACCGGCGATGAGATAGCGGTCGGCCAGGTCGGGGGTGCCCTCTTCGCCGGCGAAGATCATGCCCAAAGCGATGGGCAGGTCAAAGGCGGGTCCTTCTTTTTTGACGTCGGCGGGGGCGAGGTTGACCACGGTTTTATGCCGGGGCCAATTGTAGCCGGCGTTGGTCAGGGCGGAGCGAACGCGTTCGATGGATTCTTTCACGGCGGTATCGGGCAGGCCGACGACGGCGGTGTGATCGAAGCCGCGGGAGGCGACATCCACTTCCACCTCGCAGGGGAGGGCTTCGATGCCGAGAAGAGCGACGCTATGCAGCCGGGATAACATGCGGGGTATTGTAAAGAAATAGTGAACAAAAGCCAAACAGAATTAGCGTATTATGCCAGTAAATAACACGAATTCAGGGTTCCAAATGGGTTGAAAATGGGTTTGTTTTGTAATAATTTTTTCGCCGGTGGGGGCGGAGTTGGTTTGTGGCAAATTTCTCGGTGAGTAAAGCACGTCGGAATGGGTATGTAAGGCATAAGGCATAAGGCAGAAGGCATAGGGCAGAAGGCATAGGGCATAATCCCGAGTCCCGGCGCGCCGGGAGGACAGCTGCGCCGGGCAGAATCCCGAGTCCCGGTGTGATGGGAGGACGGCTGGGCCGGGCAGAGGGGGGAGAAAGGTCGAATTTTGATTTTCGGCGGGACGTAGCTGGTAAGCAGGGGTGATGCAGGTGGCGGATTTATTGAGTGCAAGTGGTTGTTGGCTGGTGATTTGGTGAGTATGTTAAGGTTCTCCATACAAAGGATCATGGTTATTCGCTTTCCGACTTCATGGGACAT
>CAZMVS010000254.1:0-2555 GCA_964569525.1 uncultured Planctomycetales bacterium | reverse complement strand
TCCTGCAGCTTGTCGACGGTTTTATCCCAGAGCCGACCGGCACTAAGGCCTACATATTTAGCCCTGCGGAAGATAATCGCGCGGGTTTTGTCTGAACCGATGCGAGCCAGTCGGCGACGCAATTCCAGCTCTACTCGCAGGGCCCATAAGGCTTTCCTGTCGTCCACAACAACCGCGACCGGATCCTCGTCCCTAACAATCTGATATGTTCGGGGAAAAACTACCATTAAGGTTTCATAGTGACGCCGGGTTTCTGAATCTTCTATTCACCGGAGTAGTTCCCTCCTTGGTAACTCCCCAATTATTGAGACAATGATTTGTTATCTCCCTTGCGATTATCGTCTATTTGACTCGGGGACCTGACCTTCGGTTGAAAGAAAGTGGGCGGGATTCGAGTATCGGTTTTTGGTGCGTGGATGGGATGCGGATGAAAGAGAAAATGTTGAAAAGGGATGGGAAATTGTTATGAGAACAAGATTATCGGAAGGATTCGGTCGGGTCAATTGATCAGAATGGACAGGTGGACATGTTTCAGAAATAGCGGCATAACATCTTATTATTCCAGCATACTTTCCAAGAAACTGAAGGGATCATTAGCAAGGGCGGCATCGCGAAAAATGTTTAAAGTTACCGTCCAGTCTTCTCCGGTCATTTGGTGGATGGCGGCGAATAGCTGCGTATCCGTGTTGTAGCGAGCGTTGAGTAGCAGAAAGGCGTTATTTAATTGTAAGTTTTCAAAATACTCGTAGTTTTCAGGAAGGTTCATGGTGGGCAAAATTTCGTTGGCGAAACGTTGCCGGGCATTTTCAAAGATATCCTCCCGCTCGGCTATTTTTTCCTCCCTGCTCGACGAGCTGTTGTACACCGGGATCAATTCCGCTTTCAAATCTAAGAGAAACTCTTGAAACGTATCCTCGTCTTCATAACTCAGGCGGGCTTCTTCGAGTAGAGGGGAATCAGCCCCGAACTCCAGGGCGATAAATTCCAGGGCGGCAGCCCGGCCGACGAATACAGCCATGGATTCATTAAAAGTGACATGGGCTTCTTTCCAGATGGTATTGTGTAAAAGTTCGTGGAAGATTGTATCCGCCAAGCGAACCCAACCTCGGTTCAGCAGTGGCGAAGCGATCGGGTCAGGCATCCAGCCCATTGTGCTGTAGGCGTCCACCTCGTAGATGACCGTATCGTAACCCTGCTCAACTAGCTTGTCGGCTTCTTCTTGTGCTTCTTCCAATTCGAAATAGCCCAAGTATGGCAGGAAACCGATGACGGGCAGGTCCCAATAGTATGGTTCCAAGGCATCTTTGTGACTGGCGGAGAGATTCCAAGCCAAGGCCTCGTCGCCAAGGTCAGCGAAGCGTTGATAACTTCGGCCGACTTCCAGCCCGAGGACCTGTTCGCCGTAATCGCGCACCCGGATCACGAAAGCCAATTTCTCCTTCTGCTCGTTAGTTAAATCGGGATCATCGAGCGCCTTTTCGATGGGAACGGCACTGATCAGCAGTTGTAATTCACCGGTTACCGTAGAAAAAACGTAGCCTATCTCCCCGCAGCCGTTAATGGCTAACGCCAGGCACATCAGGATAAGCAGGACAACACGAGCACCACGTCTGAAGGGTAGCATCTTTTGTAAGGCTCCTGGCAACAGCTCGATATCCCCGGTGAATAGTCAGGCCGACTAACTGTAATTTTACATTCAGGGGGAGATTTCTGTTTTATCAGAGGTTTTTTCGCGAGTGATCTCCGGGTAGTGGCATTTTTTGTATTCCAGAGCCGCCTGTACCAGCCCGAGAAACATCGGTTGGGGGCGAAGGGGTCGGCTTTGCAATTCGGGATGAGCTTGGGTGGCGATAAAATACGGATGGACATTGGCGGGAAGTTCCAGGATTTGCATGATCGGGTAATCCGGGGCTTTGCCGGAGAATACCAGCCCTGCCTTTTCCAACTGATCAATATATTGTGGATCGACTTCGTATCGATGGCGGAACCGCAGGCGGATTTCCTGACGCCCGTTGAACAGTTGGGCGGCCCGGGTTCCGGGGCGGACTTCCACATCACGGCCACCGAGGCGCATGTTGCCGCCCAGCCCTTCGATCTGTTTCTGTTCCGGCAGGATGTCGATTACCGCATGGGCTGTATCCGGATCGATTTCCGTGCTGTTAGCGTTTTCCAGTCCGCATATGTTGCGGGCGTATTCGATGGCCGCCATCTGGAAACCGTAACAAATGCCGAGGTACGGAATTTTATTTTCGCGCACGTAACGGATGCAGGCGATTTTCCCTTCCGCTCCCCGTACGCCGAACCCGCCGGGTACGATGATCCCATGCAGGCCGGCCAATTTTTCATCCACATTTTCTTCGTCCACTTCCGTGGTGTCGATCCATTCCAGGCGGACCTTGCATCCATTAGCGGTGCCGGAATGTTCCAAGGCGTGGATGATGCTGGCGTAGCTATCCCGTACGGAGATATACTTGCCGGTAATGCCGATGCGCACTTCTTCCCGCACTGCCCGGGTGCGCTGGACGAATTCATTCCATTTGCTTCGGCGCGCGTTT